>PBMP01000096.1 GCA_002722705.1 Pseudobdellovibrionaceae bacterium
TCTCAACGCCATATGCTATGTCTATGCTACCACTTCACACGGTTTGCCCAGTAAGCCGCTGAGAGCACCCCTTTGGCTATGTTGGCGGCATGGCGGGCTTTGAAGCTCTTTCTTCGCTTTTTCTGAGCAGCACTTTTAGGGTGTGGTCCAGCTCCGGATACACCCTGCTGCCCGAATCGTATGAGCTTGATTTGATCCCCTTTGCGTGCTACCACGACGTGAGATTTTTTCGGGTGGTTCGGTGTACGTTTGGGTATGTTATACCCGGAAACACCCGCCTTGGCCAGCCGAGGATCCTTTTTTTTGTGCGGTGGTTTCATTTGAATTCGTTATTACAAATAAATTTGCGCGGGATATATACATCATAGGGTCAATCGAATTCTCCCTAACGCATATTTGTGACCCACATTCTTCCTCTCCATCCACATGTCGTCCTTGCTCCCGCCACCTCCACCTCCCCCCGGGCCACTCCCGCTGTACAAACGGGACGTACCCAAGAACTGGAGGAAAATGAACCCCAAGGAACGACGCACTCTTTCGATGTCACTGTTTGGCGCCCTGCCGCACGAGATAGAGGATGCGGTGGAGTTGAACCGTTGGTACAGGGCAAACAAGATTACTCGACACTCAGAGGCCCGCCGCTTGATTACAAACGTGAGGAGGATGAACAAGAACAGCGTGTATGCCCGCAACAAGCGGGATCGAGATCGAAAAGCGCTGGAGGAGCAGAACATGGTGCTGGAAGCCGAGAAGACGGAGTTGCAGATGAGAATTGATGCACTGGAGAACAAAGTTGCCACACTCGAGCAAGAGAACTTAGCCCTCCAATTAGAGCGCGACTCCTCCGGAGCCGGAGGGGTACCCTCGATGCCTACTTTTTGGGGGTACGACGACGCATTTGCAGATCTTGCTAAAGACAAGCCGATATTGAGCGATGGCGACTTGCAAAGCGTGTGGGCGGAGATAGAGCCGTTGTTGAATGTCACATCCCCCGAAGCTGCTCTTTCGTCTTCTATTCAATAAACACTTTTTGTTCTTTTATTGGGTCACAAAATTGTAGCTTAGATGGGGGTATCTACTGCGCGCTTAAGGAACGCGCGCTCCGACGGCTTCTGGCGGAAGGTGCCGCTTACGCTGACCTCGTCAGTCTTGGTCGCCTCGAAAAAGCGCGCGCAAATCGGATTCTCTTCGCCGCTTGCGTCCTCCGGTGGCCACCGCGCCCTGATGGTGTCCCAGTCAACTTTTACGGTCCACAGCAGTCTACACCAGTACGCACACGCGCCTGAGGCCTCGGGATCGCACTTTAGTAAGACGGAGCAGTCCACCGTGATAGGAATTCCACCGTATTTAGATTCGGCTACTTTGTCCCCCACCAGATGCATTGAAGGCCCCGTGTTCTCCAACAGCAGTGTCTCCACTTCACCTTCCATTTCGCGCACCCACTGGGTAAACTCTGTAGTTGCTGGTTCTGCAAGCGCTGCTAACCGAGCTGATATCGGAATAGCTACTATCATTGTAATTAACCATGTGCTCGGACTTAAAGTGAGTCACTCTATTATAGGGACAATACTATCATCGCACGTGCGCACACCCTCTCTCTCAGCCATGGACACTCTCACCCCGTACGACCAGGTCATGTCCAAAGCCTACATGATGTGGGCATCGGGCATCCGCGGCCGAGCCGAAGTGGATGCCTACGACATGATCTTCCGAGACGAGGGCTACTACCCGGCGGATATGGTCAAAGTTAAGTATGGTTGGAAGAGTGTGATTATGCTTCCCCGCGCGACTTCTTCCACCGATACCGTGGAACTCAAATTTGACGAGCTCCTTTCCGGTGCGCTTTGGATCACTCCCGAGAGCGAGATTGTGGTTGGGTGGACCTCTGCGGAGTGTGACGTCCCCATAAAACAAGAGTTGCACACGTTGCTCCGCGGCAATGCCGGCCAGGTGTTTTCAGGGTGGCTGAAGCAAGCGAAGCGGAAAGTGCAACCTCACGTGGAATCGCTCGCTGTCAACGCCTCGATCCCTGGCATGTCTGAAAAGATCGACGAGGGGCGTATCGAAACCCAGCACCGCGGGCTCAAGATCATAGTGTCTCTTACGCTGTGGGTCAAGTGCTACTGCATCGAGCAGATTGAAATCGGGGACACTTTGATGTGCACCCGGCTCGGCGTGTCCACGCTGCTAGGGTGGAGCGCAACTCCGGTCGACGACGACATTCACGACGTTGTGCAGGCGTGGACAGTCACGAAGCTGATCCGGATGATCGGGCAATCGTCGAAGGTCAGGAACGTGAAGAAATCCAAGCTGATTGAGTGCTTTCTCGGCAAGTGTCAAGACGAGATGCGGCACCGCACCAGCAAGGCAGAGCAAATCGTGCTGCGGCGGAAAAAGCCGCTCAATGTCGAGCGATTGCTTTGCTTACGCGAGTCGCTTGAAATCAGCTTGAATGTGGCTAGGCAAAAACTGCCTCTCCGACGGAAGGTTACGCTGAAGAAGCGGGATGGCTCAATTGTGCAAACTGAGGTGCTTCTCTCGCAGTTTGGGGTTTATTTCACCGACATTTTTGGAGCCACTCCGGGCACGCGCTACACTCTCAAGGGATACGACCGGGTCTCCAACTCTCAGATGTGGCACACAATTTTTCTTACAGATTTGCAGGAGATCATTGAAGCGCCGACGTACTGGACGGTGGACCAAGCTGACACGACCGCGATCAAGTGCATTTGAATTAGCTATTGCTTTATTTGAATTAAAATCAAAGGATGTCTACTGTGGGGATTTCTTGTGGTACCACGTGCGCATGCCTGAGTGGCGAAGCTGTTTGCGCTGCGCGGGGCACGACACAATTGTTGCCTGACGTTTCAGCTCGGGGAAAAGTTCGACTGCGTGCGTGAACAACCCGGGCCCGGTGATTTCAATCTGCTCCGCTACGGTCCAGGGGAGCGTGGAATGGCGCACCTTTGTTTCCATCAAGAGTAAGGCCGCTTGCAATGGCTTCCAACCCTTTGGTGCCGCAATTAGATTGCTTCGGTACTGCGGTGTTCGTGTTATCGTGGATAAGCCCACTGCATATTTGAACCGGTTAAACCACAAGTACCCGCAGGCTTCGTTAAAGAGCACTAAGTTGTATCGTTTTCCGAGCTCGGCCAAGCCGCGCAATGGCTGAATGTCGGCATCTGAATACCATCCCCCGAATTGATTGAGCACCACCAGGCGAAAGAGGTCTGATTTTGCTGCGTAATTCGGAAGCATGCTCCACACCTCGCCAAACCCAGCGTCAGACACCAAGTCTTCAGCCGCTTCATGACTGTAATCCTGCACTTCAAATCCCACATTATTCCACGCCGCACGAGACACCGGCATCTCGCTAGTATTCTTCCACATTCGGAATACTATTGGGGCGTGGTCACCGTTGACGTGCCCGTCTTGACGCGGCTCCACATCCGCAAACAGGCCCATTACAAACATAAAGCCACACAGGGCTCCAACTGCCACTTCCAGCTTGCAGTTCGGCAGCATGCGGAAAACAAAAATGACGAAATGACAACGTTGCTGTTACTGATAAGACCAAAAACATGCCACTGGGTCACGCGCGCTGATAAAATAGAATGTATGCATTCTTTGTACAGAACTTGCCAGCTTTTAGTAGTGTGACTGTATCGTCATCGTATCTGTACCACTTATGAGATTTGTGGGATTTACAATATGCCCAGTAATGACCGGTTGATAATGCACCAGTATGATTAACAACCGCATAAAGATTGTATGTTTTACCATAAAATTCAATAGAATCATCAAATATTATTTTTTGTGTATTTTTTTTGGATACAATCCCATTTGCTTCATCAAATTTAAATATAAATCGTGAAAATGAAATTACTAAAATGCTTGGATAATGATGTTTGCAAAATAAAAATTGGCTTCGTACAGGTTGAACTCCACAACGTTCACAAGTACTAACGGTAACATCCTTGTCATTTTTCTGACTAAAACATTTTACTGCCTCTAAAAATGAAGTTTTAAAGAACTCTTGTTTTATTTGGAGTGTGTGAAATGGAGTTATTGATGATGTCCACGAATTATTGCAATTTGTACACGTCAATTTAGTTTCAAGATAAAAAGTAAATATATCATTTATAATAGACCAATTGTTTTGTTTTTGATGATTAATATATTTTTTACAGGACAAATTGTCTTGTGTTTGAATAAATTTTATTGCTTCTCCGTAAAAAGTTTCTGTATGAATTTGATCCAAAATAGAAAGTAACAATTCTTCAGCATCTTGTTGATTATAATTATGGAATTGGGGTTTAAATGACAATTTTAATTGTTTACAAGTTTTATTTTTAGGTGTTTTTTCAGAATAAACCATGTTTTGTAAAAAGTTGGCAACCCTCCTAGTTGTCATGTTAGAACCGCAATTTAAATCAAGCATATATTGAGAGGTTGAAAAGTATTGTATCAAAGGTATAGTGCTTGCTAAGCATTGCATCACAGAATTCATGTAACAACTATTTCCAATGTTAGGTAATCCCTTTCGTTGATCTAACATAGAATTAATTTCATAATATTTTGTTGTTTTTGAAAAAATTTTGTTAAATGGCACAAAATTGTCTTGACCATATCCAGGATAATAAATGGCAAAGCATACGCAGTCAAAATCGTTGACATAGTTGCCAAGTAATAATTTTCTAAATATTTTAGCCGTTTTCTCTGCGTTGCCTCTAAAAGCTCCGCACCCAAAAGCCGACAGCACCACGTGCCTGACACCGTTGCTTTTAAGAGTATTTAAAATAGCGGTAATGCGTTTTTCTGCCTCCGCTTTGTCAAACTCTGCATCGGGATCTCCTCGATAATCGACCGCAGCTGCACGAAGTTCATAAAACGAAAAAATATCGCTATTATCTAAAAATGGGTAATCTATTGTTTTTGGATTTTCACTCCCGCGAATGCAGACACGCGGTGTTTTTTTATCCAGGTACACCGAGCCGTCTTTACCGTTAAGAAGGTTGGTTTTGTCCGGTTTGTATGTTTCTTTACGTGGCAAAGAAAAATGACAGTCGGTTCTGCGAAACATGTTTTCTTCTTGCGCCGGCATTCCTTCAACGTAGCCACCACCAGGAGTATAAGCGTTTGCCATGTTCAACACTGCAAATCGGACTCCCAACGTTTTGGTCAATCGCAGTGCCGCGTCGCCCCAGTCCTCCAAGGTAACTTCAATCTTTTTGGGCATTTTGGAGTCATCTGTTTTATGTTGGTCTTTCCAAAAGTTTAAATTTGCGTCTGCCAACTTTCTGTATTCGCTTCGAAGATATGGAGATTGCAGACAAAACAAGGTTTCGCGCAACACCTTGATACGCAGTTTTTCCCTTTTCTTTTGAACTTTATTTTGTGATTTTAATCGACGACCATGCTTTTCAATGTCGCTTTTATAGTCTGTCATCGCGGACTTTGTATTCGAGTTCTAATTACGATATATTGTTTACGCGGTGAATCACATCAAAAGTTTTTGGCGCAACGGCTCTTTTTTGCCCGTGTGCTGCTTCCGGCATTCACGGTACACAAAAAATGAAACCAAGGCAATCACAATGATGACGGCTATACCCGCACCAATCCCATCCTTTTCTGTGCGCGTCAACGTTGGCGACGGCGGGGGGGGGACTGGCGGAACGTGATCGGGCGGGGGCGGCGGTGGAGCGACAATGAAAGGAACCCAGATGGCGGCCATCTTCACGCCATCCGCTACGGAGAGAGCAATGCTGCCGGGAGGACCGTCGCTGGCGTCGGCCGCGGTGATGATAGCCGGCCCGTCTTCCAGCTCAAACTGGATCGATCGGTGTCGGCAGTGCGCCACGTACGTGGTCGGTTCCAGCACAACGCTGAGTTTAACCGCGGATCGAATCTCAATTTTTATCAGTGTGCCTCCCGTGCTGGACAAAAACTGACCGGTCATCGCAATGCAATCGTCGGTGGAACCGGGAAACCCGGCAGGATCGTAATCAAAGCATAGCGAAGAAGCGCACTGCACAGCCGGGCCACATTTGCACCTGCACTGGCTCGGGTCAGTTATCAAAGCGCAGTCGGCATCGGCGCAATTGACAGGGTCTCCCCGCTCAAAAAACATTTTCTGCGTGACTTCCATTGCTAGCGCTGTTGCTCTGTACTTTGAATCACCGCGTTTGAATTCAAGCACGTCGCCTAGTTGGTACCCATCCCCGACGGCATTTTCGTTCGATGTAGTCTGCGGGTCGAAAATGTGGACTCCATCAATGGTGGCTTGCTGGGGGTAAAACGACGACACGCAGTTGTGCGTTGTGCGGTTCTTGCACTCCGGCTCGTTGGACTCCGAAGTGGTACTCGAGTCTGCCACACACGGGCCATCGGTAAAGAGACGACACCTGTTTGCTATGGTTTTGTTAATCATTTTTCGAAAATCCCACGCCTTTACGTTGGCGTCACTGACTGCCGCCTGTTCGCACTCGCACGCAGAGGTGGCATTCACCACAGTCGGCGGGGTCGACGAAATTGAGCACATCTGCGGGGCATAAAACGATGCGGACACGGTGGTGCAGTTCCGGGCTTGTATGGTGTTGTTAAGATAAAATGTTGTTGACGCAGTGATTTGAAAATAGGCGGGCTTTGTCGGCTGCTGAAACCCAGTGCCGTTTTTGTACAAATATCCAGTGGTGGTCGTTGCAATAAAGGGATCATACCACCATTCACCCCGCGTAAGCCCAGCTGTATTGTACCCGGGAAGCGGAGCGTAATTATTTCCGATTCTAAGCCCCCCAGACGGCGGAGAGCGGAACTGCAAGCCCGTTTCCGTAGCAGAGCACGTTGTGGCCGACGGCAAACACATGGTGCGGTCGCTGGAGGCTATTGGCCGGTTGGACGGACACATGGTGCTGCTGCTGTCGAGCGGAGCCACGGCAGCCGAACCTTTGGTAAAAAGAACAGACGTTGTTCCCTCTTCTGAGATTGTTGACGACACGCTGTCAAACAGGAAGCATTCGGTGTCTTCGAATTGATTATTTTTAGCCGACGCCGCAGTGCAGCTGGAATCGTACGCGCACTTCAAAAAACACCCTCGCGTTCCTCCGGCCACCAAAAAGGTAGAAGCCGCCGTTCCGTTGAACTTGGTGTTTTCCGTAACGGTGTGCGGATCATTGGTGTACTCGGCTCTAGTTTCGGTGCATACCGCCCCCGCAGGGGTGTACTCCAACGGCGACGCTGCATCTTTGAAGTTGCACCCGCAGTAGTGAGCTGGCTCCACAGACAGCTGCACACCGTTCACAGCAGCAACGGCGGCGCACTGTTCGCGGGTTAGCTGAGCCAGCACGCTTTGCAGCACAAACGCGGTTGCCGCAATCATTGGTGCACACATATGCTGGTAGTGCTCCAATATACATGTTGTTGAATTTTTCGCTTCCTGCCAAATTAGCTCAACGTTCAAGTTTGAACCTGCCCTCCCGGTTTGCCACAAATCATGTTCTTTACCCCCGCCGCATCAAAAAGGGCTGTTGCTGGTTGGCTGGTCGCGCTGGTGATTGGGCTGAGCGTGCTGGGAGCGTTCTTACACTGTTCCGACAATGTAATATCACGAAATCGATACGCCGGAACCGTTCCGTACGGCAGCTCGTTTTGGCTGCCTTGGCACCACCAGCAATTTCGAATCCTTCAAATTTCTGATCCGCAAGTTGAATCCGTCTGGGATAAATGTAAAGATGTTGACAGCATACACCACTGCGGAACACACAACACCAGCCGGTTTATTTCCAGGGCAATTTCTTTTACAAACCCCGACTTTGTGGTGGTGACCGGAGATTTGGTGTTTGGGCCGCGATCGCCGGTGTCGGCCTTTCAAGCGGTGTTACTACCACTGGATCGCTCTAGCGTGCCTTACGCAACTATTTTTGGAAATCACGATGTTCAGCGGTGTAGCAAGTGGGATGAACACGAATCGGCAGCGCACCTCCGACAGCGGTCAACCCTGCACGGAACTTCGAAGCTGATGGTCGGAAACGGGCAGCTGTGCGTCTGGATGATTGATTACTCGCACACTTACGCAGGCTGGGTCAACCCCGCGCACCTGGCGTGGATTCGCAACGATTCTAGCTGCCGCAACGCCGGGGCATCGCTGGCGTTCACTCACTTTCCGGTTGCGCTGCTAAGAAGCAATATAGTTGGGTCGTTGAATGAGCCCATCGACTGGCCACGGGCTCCATCGGAGCTGTTGCAAACGCTGCACCTGCTTCCGTCACTAAAAGTTGTAGGGTTTGGGCATGACCACACCAACACCGCCTGCGGAACCACACCGGACGGCCTGACCGGGTGCTACGCCGGCAGTGCGGGATACACCACGTACGGAGACCGCAACGTGCCTCGGCAAGCGCGGGTGTACGATATTTATAAGAACTACAGAGTGTTTACTTTTAGGGTGCTAGATGGTCAATCGCTACAGTCTACGGAGTATCACGAATTACAGTAACGTGCAAATAAAACATCAGATATACTTGTGCACTTTACGTGCTAATTTTCCAAATCCACCACCGGTAAGAAAAAGATTGTCGGCGGTAGCCATCGATACAAACGCTTCATCCGGTTCATTATTCTTCTTTACGTTTACTGAAGCACACCGATTTTTTAAATGTTTGACAACATCAAATAAATACTTTTCTTGATCTTGTAAACGACACCCATGATGTGTGCAGTGTTGTGTATTAATAAAAATCAGACAGGCCTTTGAACTGTTTAATTGCATTTGGTCAAAAATTACTTTGTGAGCGCTATACTGATCGCCTTCGGGCGAAAAAAAACAATCGCGATTGTCTGTAAAACAATTGGGACCTAAAATTCCATCTCCGGCCCTTACATGAATGACACTTACGTTGTGCGATACACGCAGCCAAGGTTTGCGTTTTAATACCATGGACACTGCGCGAGCTAACGTTTTAATATCATTGGCTTTATTGGCGTTTTTTATGTAAAAGCACGCTAACGAATTTGGGTTAACGCAAGCACAATCTTTAGCCTTTCCATAATTTTTAAATATGTCCGCCAATCGATAAGGGCAATGCGCTACAAAAGTCCCCTCTGCTGCAAGCAACAATACAAATATTATTGCTTTACACATATTTAAATTGCCGAAAAATTTGTTTGAACGCCATACTCCATTATATTTTAGTTGGATATAATATTGTGCCCGAAAAATAGCTAAAACAACATTTTGATTTTTTGCGCAACGTATTAGTTTAAAATTTGTTTATTGTTTTATATCCGCGCGTTTAAGTAAGTGTTGAGTCAAACTTTAATGACTACAAGTTCACACAATGCCACTCGGGTGTTAATACTTGTGCTGACGGCGGCCAAAAATGTTGACCGGCGAACCGCAATCCGAGCCACATGGGCACACGGCCACAGTAATGTTAAATTTGTAATAGGCTCCGATGTACCTGCCCCCGACAGCAACCGCGATGACGTTATCATTGTACAATCGCCGGACAATTATACGAGTTTGGCCAGCAAACTACTCAAGTCATACAAGTGGGCCGCTGAGACGTGGAATGTATCGTGGATCTTGAAGGTAGATGACGATTGTTACGTTGATGTGCCAACTCTTCACAGATTCGTTTTTAATTTGAAGCCACAAAAAACCGTAATAGCCGCTGGATTCACGTACAACGGCCGACCGCAGCGGTCGGGTAAGTACGCCGAAGTATCTTATAAGGAAAAATTCTATAAACCGTATCCTAACGGTGCGGGGCATTTGGTATCATATGACCTTGTAAAATGGATAGCGGCGCAGCATACCCTTCCTTTGCATGCCGGAGAAGACACATCGCTCGGAAGCTGGGTGGCGGCAATGCCATTCGACGTGAAGCTGCGCGCAACGCCTAGATTTGTTCCATGGAACGAGCTCCCATGCCATGATCACCGCGTCATTGTTCTGTCGCATAAATTAACGCCACGGCAGCTAAAGCAATGCTACGCTGCGCGGCTTTACAAATTACAACGCTGGAACACTTACAAGGCACTGAATTAATTGTTTACACTTGCAACCATGTATATCTGGCATAGTTAGAAATAATTATGCCTGACCTCGCTGGGCAACATGAATTATGTGTGTGCGTATGTTGTTGCGCGCGCCATGACAGCTGGCGGTGAGCCGCCTTGGTGCCCAACCGCATGGCCACCAGCCCTTGATCGGGTTTTACAAACAGTAGTGCCACATAATTTTGTTCGCGCAACGGCAAAGTATGACTATCCCAAAGTACACGTAAAGGGGATTAATGCCATTGTAAAAGCGGGAACATGCGCCTGGTGTCATGATAGTAGTGCCCTCATTGCTTACGCATTTGACCGAGCAATTCAATATAACTGCACCCCACCCATGGCTGGACTCTTTATGAATCGGGAAGCTGCGCAGCCGCTGCTTGAATTCTTTCGCAAGTCAACTGCAAAAGTTGTACAATACAATACTATGTTAGACACTCGTGGTGGCATCGAGGGGTCTATACAATACATGGTTCCATTGGATTCGTATTCTAGCGTGCCGGGTCGTTGGTGTCTTTATCCACAAAATTGCAGTGCATTTGCGGCATGCCCGTTTAAACCGGAAGACATTGCCAATGTTGTATTGTACGACTACTTTATTGGCAACAACGATCGCCCCGGAAACTGTTTTGAACATCGCAATGCCCCGCTTTTGCTAGATCAAGGGTCTGCCAAGTTTTTTAAGCTGGTTCCGTCGTATGCCGGTGACCCGGTTAAGCTAGTAGCAATGCAAGAGTTGATTGATAACAACAAACGCGATGAGCACGTGTGCAAAAGCCTAGAAAGGTCGTGGGCTCGCATTAATGTAAGTGACACAATTGCAGCAACGTGGGCCATATTAAGATCAGTTGCTTCGCCGCAAACCTTTGCACACCGAGTTGCATTGTCGTTACAAAAACAACGGCGAGCAGAATGGGTTTTAACACGGCGGCTGACTGCGTTGATCCGATACGCAAAAAACAATTGCGGTATCCAATTATTTTAGAACAGTTGGTATTAATATATAATTAGAGGAAAGCATTTAATAAATATTAAACCCCCTTGCAAGCTTAAATATCTTTAAGGATTTTTAATATATGCGTTTTTAAAACAATTAATAAACCCCCGATGCTGCTAACACTTTTTATGCTTTGTGTTGCTTGCAACACCACGGACACACGATCAATAGCAATAGTTGTGCCTTACCGAGCTCGACCACACCACCTTTCCGTTTTTCATCGGTACATTCACCATTATTGGAAACGCAACTTTGGTTGCAAATCCTTGTGGTTACTTGTTGTCGAGCAAAACAATAATGAGCCATTTAATCGAGCAGCTTTGGCAAACGTCGGAATTTTAGAAGTACACAATGCAGCCAAAATCCTGAAATTAAGAATAGATTGCATAGTGTTTCATGACGTCGATTTGTTGCCCCTTTATGGCGTTGATTATACTAGCTGCGCAGTGCCAACGCAGTTGGGGTCTGAACTGCAACACTTTCAATGGAGTGTTCCGTACAAAAAATCCGCTGGCGGCATTGTCTCAATGTCCCCATCCGACTGGTTTAAAGTCAATGGGTTTTCCAATAAATACAAAGGGTGGGGACAAGAAGATGACGATTTGTACAATCGGTTGAAAGCAAACAAAATGTTGTTGCCAAATCAAGAAATTGCCCGGCCAGCCCCAGGCCACGGAAGATTTCGCGTAATTGATGAGGGAACTATACATCATCCGCGAAACAGAGATCATTTGCATCGCAAAATAAATGTGAACAATTTATTCTTATGGAGTAAACATCCGAATGCGTGGCAAAACGACGGCCTTAATTCTCTATCTTACACAATAAATTTCATAAAACAAATTCAAGCTGGAATGCACATTTGGGTTACGTTTCCATAAAAGCGAAATTGTTTAAGTGCAATGGTGTTTGTATTTATCTGCACAGAACACATTATAAACCATGTGGCTTTGGGCAGTAGCGGCGTTGGCAACAACATTAGATGCTCGTTATATTAATCTGGACTCCCGCCCGGATCGCCACAGATTAATAACGCGCGAGTTATTCAAACAAAACATTTCTGCTACCCGTATTCGAGCACGCAAAGCAAAAGGAACAACCCCGGCGGATGGCGGCTTAGCATGTGCTCTATCGCACATTGACGCCCTCGAAAGCATAACGCAACCGGTCGGATTAATTCTCGAGGACGATATACAGTTCATACGAGCATTTCCGCAAGCCGAAGTGCAAAAGCCAACTTTTGATTGGGATGTGCTTTTGTTTGCTTACAATGGCGTTTACAACAAATCCGAGTGCGTTCAGCAACGGTGGTGTCGGGTAATCAACATGCAAACGGCCAGTTTGTATGCCTTCCGTAAAGAGTACATCCCAAAGCTTCTTTCCGTCTGGAAAAAATCGTATCGTGGCCTTGCTTCGGGGGGGGCGTACACCAAGTTTGCCGGAGATCAAACGTGGAAGGTTTTGCAACGCATACCAACGCACAAGTGGTACGCAGCAGTGCCTCGTGTAGCGCTTCAACGGCCAGGATTTAGCAGTATCGAGCGATCTTTTCAGAATTACCACGTGTAATTATCACACTTTTTATTATATACATAAACCCAAAACACTTGTAAAGCGATTGACAATGGAAAACAACACGCAACATTCCCGCAAAGGGTCGTGCTCCGAATCATTCAATCCCGCGCCAGTAGATCCGTCTAATGTAAACACATTAAAGCTAAAAATTAAACAGCTCCAAAAGCAAAATGCCCAGTTGCAAGAATTGCTCACCCGCGAATGGGAAAAAGAGTGCGAGTCTTAGGGGGACTGGGAAATTATTTTTTTACATTACAATAAATTTGAGCTAATTTCTACTATTTTTACGAGCGCAAAAAAGTGCTTTTCTTTTTACAATCGTATATGACCAACGATTTTGTAAAACGTGTCTGTACAATGAATTACCTCGTCCTCATAGTTTGCGTTGCAAGTGCAAGCGCCGAACTTATGCAGATGAAAGCCGGATTACAGTTAGCTAAAAATCTTCCCGGCGTAGTCATTGATGTTGGTGCCAACGGCGGCAAAGAAACGAAGCTGGCACTTAGCTACGGGCGCAAGGTTGTTGCGGTAGAATGTTTGGCAAGTGCATACGCCAAGCTTTTAAAAGAGTATGGCGCCTTAAACACGGTGGTTGTGTTGCACGTGTGCGCCAGTGCGTCTACTTCCGTGCAAACGCTTTACCTTGCCGACGACTCTTCAAGTCTTATTGCAAACAATGTTGCCAGCGGGGCGGAACGCCAAAAAGCCCTTCGGGCGCACAATGTGTTGCGGCACAATAGAGAAATGATTGTTACAGCCCCGCTTGACGATTTGATTACAAATTCATCGCAAGTGGCGCTAATTAAAATGGATGTCCAAGGTGCTGAACCTCAAGTGTTTCAAGGCGCAGCCAGAATAATCAAACAAAATCGCCCTGTTTTAATTTACGAAGACAATCCGGGATTTGCCAAATTATCCCAAATTGAGTTGCCGCCCGGATATCGGTGCAGAGTAATCAACGGAGACAAAGTCTGCAATTTTAATTAGGGCGTAATTTTCACAATACTGCAACTTGGCATTTTTTCACACATGGATCCCATCACGCACACTCACGATAAGATAGCGGACCGCGGAGGCGGGCTTCACGTGCGCGTGATAACGCGGTGCACGTATTACGACACCAACTTTCAGCTGTACGTGGTGCCGCGTGCAGTCATTGCGACGGTGGACAGGGATCTTCTGGCGCTCAAGCCGCAGGGATGGGATTCTTCATGCGTGTTCAAGCTGCTGTTTCCGCAGCTCTTTGACATCTTCTGGGAGTCGGAGCAAAGCGAGTACTTTTGCGGCGACTTCACCAAGCATCCAAAGCTGCATGGCCAACAAGAGAAAGCATTTGGGGATCTTGACCTCGTCTACGTTGACGTCTTGTGGTTTGACAATTTGGAGGCGCGCAGGAGGAGCAGCAAAGAATTTTATGAGGCGCTCGCAAACAGTTCTCCATCCGACGACAATGCTCTCGACGCTGCAAAGTTTTCTGGGTTGGTGCTGGCCGCGAGCGATACATCGCGCGGGGACAACGCTGCGGCGACCAAGCTGGTGTACAACTGCCTACGGCTTACCCCGGCAGACATCGAGCCGTACGAGCCGACAACCACGTTGTGGGGGCATCCGTCGTACGTGCCGTTTGCAACCGGGGCGGTGGCGACCTGGCGAGCTCCTGCGGATTGGAGCTTCGAGATGATGGCGTTCCTGCCGATTGACCCAGCGGAAAAGGCCACCGCGAAGATTGTGTTGCAGCACCGGACTCGGGCGCTGGCAAATGTGGGCGCCATAATTGGCGGCATCGATCGCATTTGCGCGTTGTACCGGCTTCTCTACGGCGTTGTGGCGAAACACGTGGACTGTGCTGTGCAGCCGCTCTTTGATGCGACCGCTGCGTGGCTGACTACCGACCCCGGAACTCGGGAGCGCGCGATTCAAGCGATTTACGGGGTCTTTGCGTGGGAAACTGATTCTCAAAGTTCTATGTACAAGATGACGGAGGCTGCGATTATGAGTGTGGGCGTGCTCGGCCTCCCGCCAGTCTCGGTTGTTGGCAGCACACTGGCGGGAGATGCGGTGACCCTGCTTACCAATGTTGTGCAGTGCTTTGCTGCCGATAGCAGCCCGGAGTTTGATCTGGCCAATGTGGCGGCCAAAGCGTGCTTTTGCGAGCAGACCGACGTGGTCGTTATGTGGAACGATGTCGACGTGTCCAACGTGCACGTGTCGACGATGCTGCGAATGGCGCTGGAGGCCTTGCAAACGCGGTCGACCAGCATTGAGTGCTGCGTGTTCGTGCGGTCGGGCGATCTCGAAGTGGACCTTGTCGGACCCGCCAACAACAGGCGCTATTTCCGACGGTTGCTTCAACGGAGCATCGGCGCCAGCCCTTGCAGGTGGCGGTGCCTTTGCATAGCCCTGCGGCGCACGCTTCATCCAGATTGCATCGACGATCACTTCTTTGCGACCAAAGCCGGGACATGGTTACATTAGGAGGGACACTCGTTGCTCGGCAAGTTCGGGTGTCTGATCGCTTATAAAGCACTTGCGCGACATTTTCCACAATCCATATGCCACCGGAATGGCGAGCACCCCGCACACAATCCCGATGATTTCGCCCTCCGACAATGCTTCCTTTGTGGGCGGGTTTGTGGGCACTTGCGTGGGCACCTTGGTCGGCGCTGGCGTTGGCGAGAGCGTTGGTAGTGTGGGCTGCGGCGTAGGAGATTGCGTCGGGGGCACCGTTGGCGCGGCCGTCGGCTCGAGGGTACTGAGTGCCCCAATAGCGCACGCGTAGCCTTCGCCGGGCTGAACATCGCGGATGTGTTGTAGTGTAAAATTAGACGGAGTTGTGCTTAACGTGTGAATGTTGTTGGTTTTGTGGTCCAGGCATTGAATTGTCTTGCTAGCAGTCTGGTGCGCGCAAAAGGTGCCCTCGACGCCCCCGGTGAGAATGTCAACCGGGCCTAGCCCGGTCACCCACAGACTGTAGAAAGAGCAGTACACTAATGAATCGTTCTTTACGATGATACAGACGCTGTTTTGGCACCCCGTGTGGCAGTCGTGCGATGCTGCTGCCACGACCGACGCGGGTGGGAACGCCGAAACATCGGGACTGTCTTCACCCCAGCAGACTACTACAGAATCGTTCGATCGGATTGCGCAGGCAAAGTTGCCGCCCACGTCAATGGAATCCACCGACCCGAGCGATGCGGGAGGGTCTTTCACTGTGGTGTCGTTTAAGTACGATAGCCCGTAACACTGCACGGTGGAATTGTCTTTCAAAATTACACACGTCAGCGAGTGCCTCGTCCGTATGCTTGACACAGACAACCCATCCGGGGGAAGCTGGCCGTGGTCGTGGCGACCCCAGCACCGGGAGGTAGTGTTTTCTCCGGCCGTTTCAATTGCGCACACTATCCCTGCTCCCTGGGACAGTGCGCTCACCGTGCTCAGGTTGCCAGGAACATACGGGTGCCACCAGTTTGCCCCGTCCCCCCAACAATGCGCAGTCGAGTTCATTGAAATGGCGCAGTTGCTCATGTAGGGACCTGGGGCCACCGCCAAGACTCCGCCGGGAAACGATGGGATGTCAGGACCAATCACGCCCGACACATTCGACGACCAACCCCAGCACTCCAAACACGAACCCTGTTCGTTGCACGTGTCCGGCTGCTCGAATAGTAGCTCGGTCGTCGCCATGGCGGTCGGCTCGGGCGTTGGCGGCAGTTGCTCGCCAATGGCACACCCGCCA
>PBMP01000097.1 GCA_002722705.1 Pseudobdellovibrionaceae bacterium
TGTTTTTTTACAAAAGATTCAGGACGAGTAATATTCAAAAGTCTAGACTTTCCGAATTTTCCCCATTTCAAAAACACCGCAAGTTCAGGATTTGACTGTTTTGAATGGATAACAAAAAACCCTTCTGGATTTTCTGTCATCGTTCGATTTCCATCTTTCACAGAGATAACCTGAGACTGATAATCATCAGTAGATGGCATAATATTTAGAACAGACTTTACTTTAAGTTTCTTTCTATATTTTCCAGAACGATGAGAAATCCATTTTAAATTAGATTTTCGATTTCGAACCTCTAATCCTCGGTCACCATATCCTGTAATTTGAAAATGGTTTACTTTATCCTCAGAAAGAACCAAGACGTCACCAGTTGATTCGCCTGAATAAATTTCATCATGATAAAATTCAATAGTGTGAAGCGAATAAACCAATGGACTTTGATACCGAGCTTCGTATACGGCAGCTGAAACAGCTCCGGCTCTAGAAAGTCTTTTTACAACTAAGACATAATAAGAACCGCAAGTATGACTCACTGGCTTAATAATAATCCGAGAGTGCTCAATATGATCAACAAAAGAACCTACTGGAGGTACAATTTGATCTTCAGGAAAATTGCAATCTACTGAAGTTAAATCAAAGAGTGGATCGACACCTTTGTTCTTTGACTGAGATTTTACAGGTTGTGCACTTACAAGCATCGACGAAAAAGTTCCTACTAACAAACATAATTTTAAATATTTCATTTTATATCCTTTCAACATTTATGTGATTGATTCAAAATTCTTTTTGACCACAAATCAATTTCTGGAAAAAGTTCTTCATTTAATTCTTTAAAATCACTCCAACGATCTCTACTTCCTTGAATGTAATTTCGAAGAGAGTTATTTATAAAAATTAAAGTTTTCACTGAACAGTTAAATTGATTTTTATAAATAGGGAATTCTAGATCCTCTATCGTAGCAGTGATAAAAAACTCAATTAAAGAAACCTGAAACTCAGAAAAACGAATGAAATTTCTTTTATTTGTAGAGTCGATATAAGTAAAATGAGCCATGTACCAATTCAACTGTTTTGGAGCAAATTCTAAAATCTTATCTTCATAAGAAATCAGTGCATTTGAATCTTTACTTTCATAAATTTTTCTAAATACATTTTCATCAAAAGAAACCACTTCTTTTCTTAAAAAATCAACATAAGCCTTTAAAACACGTGCAGGATCTCCTGCGACATTTAAATGGTTATTATTTTTAATAAAATCAGAAATTTTAGAATGAAGTTTTAATCCTCGATTAAGGCCTCTAACTAAAACTGATGAAAAATCATTAAAATCTGGATTTTTTTGAATCGTACATTGAAGTATATTTTGCATTTCTTGTTGATAAACAAATAAAGCCTCTTCCATTTGTCCTCTTTTTATTTTTTTCTGCAAAATTCTTTCAGACAAAAGTCGAAGCATCTCCTCTGCTTGATTACAAGGAAGAGATACATGATGAGGATCATCTGAACCTCCGTTATCAGAAGAGCTGGACCCTTGTTGGCCCTCCAGCGATTCTTCAACAACTATTTCTGGTTTTTTTACTGAACTTGCATTCGCAACAAAACCTATCAAAGATAGAATTATCCATTTTTTCATACTACTTTTTTCCTTTCAGTGGAGTGATTTGAAATAATTCGATTCCCAAATGAAAAACTGTATTCTGATCTTGAATTTCGGAGGAAGAAGAGAGAGAGAGGGAGACCTTCCTCCGAAATTCATCAATCATTTTTTTTAACTCATCAATATGCTCATAAGGACAAGTTAATGTAACTGAAGAGACATATCGCTCTTCATAGTCATCTTCAAATAATGCTTCTTTTGCTCTTTCAAGCATTTCAGATTGAAATTTTCTATAAATATGGTTGTATTTACCGCTAGAATACTTCACATGAGGTTGTGACTGAACCCATGTATTGTTCTCTTTTCGAATCAAACCCATACGCTCTAAATCATGTATTGCCTGTTGAATTTCTGTGGTATTGACTTTATTTCTAAGTTTTTTTGAAATCCATTGTAAATCATTCTTAAAATCAGAAAGACCAATAATCTGTCTGACAGCGACATAGTACCAATGAGAGTAATAATTCCATTGAGACTTTTTTAATAATAATTGTTCGGACTCTTTCCCTTCGCTTGATGCACAGAGTCTCTGAAAATAGTATTCCTTATCTTTTCCTTTTTTTGATTGATTATAGAAAACTAAATTTTCAAAATAGATCGCTTCATGAGGATCTAAGTTCAAAGCCTCAATAAATCCTCTCATGGTATTTAATGTTAAATTCCTTTTTCCTTGAATCACAAGCTTGAGATAACCTCTTGAGTTTTGACCCAGTCCTGCTTTTCTACAAAATGCACTTTCTGAAAAAGAAGGATTCTTCTTTTTTTTAGCTTCGTAAGAATTTGCTAAGAACTCTCGATAATCAACATAATTAAACACACTCAAAACCTCTGATGGAATCTGTCCAATCGTTGGCTTTTTAGGTGGAAGAGATTCAAATACTGTTTCCTTCATAGGAACTACTCTTAACGGTGTTGACAACAAAGTTCAAAGACAAAATGACTTTTTGCGTTATTAATGTTGAACTTTGTCTACAAGTGAGTTAAATCGCTTTGTAAAGATAAGGTCGTATTAATGAATCAAGGAAAAGTAAAACAAAATGATCTGGTATAAAAAGTTTATAAAAACAAGTTTTCAGATTATTTTTATCTGTTTTTCTACTTCTAAATCTTATGCAGATGTAAAAAAAGATGTCACCAGTGCAATTGAAGAAAGTTTTTCATTTGTACCATTGTCTCTTCTAGAGAAAGCACAAATTTCTAAAATTTCCATTAGATGGAGCTCTGCTCCCGTTTCTTTGCATGAAGAAGAAAAACCCACACATGCTCGTTTCATCCCTCAAGATAATCCTTCTCATATTCTTATCGAAATTCATCCTGGTTTAAAAAAAGTAAAATCTCTCATTGCCCATGAATGGTTTCATGGTTTTCATTATTCTTTAGTTCCTCAAGAAGAAACATGGCTGAAAGAAGGGATGGCTCAAACATTTGAATATTTGCTCTATCACACCATTCATTTTGATAACCTAATGTCTTCTGAGAAAATTTTTGAAAGGAATCCTTTTTTTTATAACTCTTTTGAGGGAAAAAAAAGGATTCCTTATCAATACGGATTAAGCTTTTTATGGACATGGTATCTCATCTCCCATTGCTCAAACGAAAAACCAAAAGATCTTTTTTTTAAAATTTTAGAAGTCGACTCTAAATTCACTGGAATAAAACGACTTAAAGAAGCTTTAAAAAATACAAAATGTGATTCTATTGAAAATACATATTTAGATTTTCAAGTTGCTCGAATCTTAAATCAAAAGATCATCAATGAAAAAGACATTGATTTAAAGTTTTTTCTTATAAATGAAACAAAAAAAGTCAAACACAAGTGGACTTCTTTAGAAACCTTAAAAACGCTTTCTCCTTGGTCTCCAGCAAAACTAGAATATCCTCTTTCTCCTGAACAAAATTTAGTTCTTAAAAATAAGAAATTCATAGGAAAATGGATTCACCTGAATTATCCGTATGAAGAATCTATTTTACCAAAAAATTCTTATTTTTATGTAGGATTTCCTACACTTTAATGTAGACAAAAAACGACAGTATCTTCCTCTTTATCGGTTGAACGATTGCGTAAAAAATAATCATTTCATAGTTTCTCTTCATAAAAGGAGAACAACTATGAGAATAATTCAATTACTTACACTCATCCACTTGTGCTTATTTAGTGCACAAGCAAGTAGCTACCCTCGATGGGAATCATTTCCAACAGATTCTTGGGTTGGTTATTGTGATGATCAACTAGATATTTTAAACTTAGCAGAACAGGAAGCTTTGAGTTACAGGATTCAAGGGGATTTTGAAAATGCAACAAACGCTCTTTTAAACGGGCTTCGAGAAGCAAGTCGAATTGGACTTCCTCGATCTCCATATGCGTTAAATCCTTTTACTTCTAAAACCATTCATAGGAGTATTCAAGTTTCAGAAACACTTAAAAGAGAAAGACTCTCCAATGAATCGATCTATGGATATCTGATTGCTGCATATGGATTTATTTCAGACGTAGCTTATCTTCATGATACCGTTTTTTATTTTCCTTATGAAGCAACGTACTGCTTCCCGTCCCCTGGATGTATTTCTAAAGAATACGAATCTCAAATTCGAGATCAAATGTTAGAATACGTACAAAAAGAAATTAGTTTTGGTCTTCACTCTTTGATTGCTGAAAGAGGAGGAAGAGGGCTTCCTACGGTTGCTGCTGATGGAAAAGATTTTTTAATCGTAATGAGAGAAACCTTAGGTTTCGCTGCAACAGACCTCAGATCCGTTTGGGCTTCCGGCTTTAGATGTGAAATTAGAGGACTCAGGAGTTTAAAGAACAGAATCAGAAAATACCTCTCTCATCCCCCTCTCAATAGTGAAATCGCAAATCTTGCATTTATTGACTATGTTTACAGAAGATCTTCAGAGCTCGAAGATCGAATTTCTTTTTCTGATTGTCATTACTAAAAAAAAGAGGAGACCCATTTATCATGGGTCTCCTCAAAAGAATTAAATTACTAGAGAATCTTATATAAGTCTTCCCCTGAAATTTTTCGATGAATAGAGTGCTCGGAAGAATTTGGCTCTATCCAAAGCTCTGAAGCATCCAATGTACTTTTATTTCCATAAACATATTCATCAAACAGTTGTTGATATGAGTTTCCAGAAAACAAATCCAACTCTACAATCAAGTCCTCAGTCGTAATCGGAGTCCAACTTTTTTTCTGATATAGAGACTTCATAAATAACTTCATCTCAATCGGCATCTTTGTGTTTCCATCTAAAAAACTAATAAAATTTTTTCCGTAACTATAGGCAAGTCGATTTGTTTTTTTAACATAAGGAAAGTCCAGCACAAGAGCTCGACGTTCTCTCATGTTTTGATTTGAGAAATAACCCCCATCTCTCCAGCTGGCTAACGCTTCATCAATCCAACCTGAATTTCCATTCGCAGCCATTACCCCTCTTCCAAAAAAAGAATGAAAAAGTTCATGCTGAACTGCCCAAAGATTAGTCACCGTAGCTCCACAGTATTCCATTCCACCTAAACCCCAACGAGACAAATCAGCGTCATAGACGATAAAAGAAGAATGGAGGTACGGACCATAGTCAGCTTCTAACTCATCCATTGTTTGTCTAATACTTTCTTCATATGAATTAAAATTCGAAATCGTTTTTGAGTACACGATCACAGGAATTACCTTTCCTGAAACTTTTGATTTGATCTCAAAACGACGTTCATTGAAACTCCCAAGCGGTGTCGTATGATAATAAACAGAACTCGATGTATACTCTTTTGGGAAGGTGATTCTGAAGTCTCTATCACCAGTTCTTTCAATTTCTCCATTAGCAAAAATTTGTTGGTCTGCTGAAATTTTAAAGGAAACATCAAAAATCATTTCAACAGAATCATTCTCAAAACTTGAAGGAATATAGTTTTCTAAAAAAGAACGATCATCCAAATCTGCTAGCCAAAAAGCACTATCTACTCCTTTATCAGTGTATCGGAGTAGAAACTTTAAAGGAACTTCGACTCTTAAAGTATGAACACCGATCGAAGTAAGTTGATTCATTACTCTAAATTTTGTTTCCTTTTTAGGAGAATCAACAAGAGGAGTTTCGATCTCCTTCCCATCTAATTCAACACGAGTGGGATTTTCTTTTAAATCAAAAAGAGGATATCCCTCTTCTTCTGTTTTAAATGAAATTTCTGCTTTAATTGAAGCACTTTTGTTTTCACTGTCGTAAGAAATGTAATAATGAGCGTTTAGAAAGTCCGGAAAAGTATAAAGCTTTTCTCCCTCACTAAAAGATGGATATGGATGAACAAAGTCAGCCGCATTAGTCTGAAAACTTAGAAATAATAAAAAAATAAAACGATACATGATTCCCCCTTCGTTATGAAAAGAGATCATAAACCAGCAAACAGATATTCCAAGAATTATTTTTTATTCTGAACTAAGCTAATCGGTTTTGTTTCTGTTTCAGAATAAAAAATAAACCAATAATAACAAGTGACGCAATTAAGAAACCAACTAAAGGGGATACCCCCATCGCCGCAGGAACATAACCAATCGTTAAGGCTAGAAATGCAACAATGAGTGAATACGGAAGCTGAGTTCTCACATGATCAATATGATCACAACTACTCGCAATTGAACTCATAATCGTTGTATCTGAAATAGGAGAACAGTGATCTCCAAAAATCGCTCCATCAAGCACAGCTCCCAATGTAATCATCGTTGCCAATCCATAAGTTCCGCCATCCAGTTCTAAAGCAATAGGCGCTGCTGTGGGTATTAAAATAGCCATGGTCCCCCAGCTTGTTCCAGTAGCAAATGCAGTGAGTCCAGAAATCACAAAAACTAATGCAGGAAACCAAAGTGGAGAAAGAACACCATCTACCCAGTGCACTAAAAACGGTCCCGTATGCAAAGAATCACAAGCAGCTTTTAAAGACCACGCCAGAATTAAAATCAAATTAGGTAAGAAACTCCCTTTAATTCCCTTCCATGCGGCTTGAATTGCTGAAGAACATGAAATTCCTCCTTTAAAAACCGCCATTAAAACAGAAACCAAAAGACCTGTTGCAGCTGCAACAGCGAGAATCAAAATATTGTTCTCTGAAGAAGAAATAACTTCTCTCCATAAAGAAAATGAAAATAAATCAAAAAAAGAAACCATCTTTCCAAGACCATTCCCATCAATCCATAATCCAATCATTAGAATAAAAAATAAAAGTCCGATAGGTGCAATTGCTGTCATTGCAGATATCTTGGCTTGAGAATCTGCTTCCACTGCGGAGAACGCTCCCGAAGTCAAAGGAGTGGCTCCTTCTCGAATGACCTGCCCCTTTTTCGCTCGTTCTTGAGCTTTTTTCATAGGACCAAAATCCACATTAAAAAATACATTTGCAAAAACAAAGACCAACATCAAAAAGCAATAAAATCGAAACCCAAGCGCATCAAAAAACAAAGAGTAGCCGTCTTTTCCTAACGCTAAAGTTTTAGAGGCACTATCAAAAAGCCCCACCTCATATCCAATCCAAGTACTCACTAAAGCAACTCCAGCCACAGGAGCACTCGTGGCATCCACTAAAAAAGCTAATTTTTCTCGACTAATAAGTTTTTCATCAGTCACAGGTCTCATTGCTGAACCTACAATCATCGTATTGGCATAATCATCGATAAAAATCGCAAGTCCCATAAATGCAGTTGCGATTTGCGTTCCGCGAGCTGAATCCGAAATTTTTAAGAGAATTCGAACGATTCCCATCAACCCACCAGAGGCGATCACCACTCCAATCATTCCCATGACTGCGGTGACAAAAGCTACAATTTGGAGATTCACAGGATCGACTGCAGTTCCCCAAATAGAACTTCCTGTTGTTTTGACCCCTGCAACCCAAGCCCCCAGCTCCGTCTCATGTCCTGGAACCTGAGATAGAAATCCTCCCACTACGACTGCAATAAAAAGAGAAGGAATCAGTTTTTGAGTCACCCAAGCCATACAAACTGCTAATAATGGGGGGATGACCGAATACCAGTAGATTTTTTCTGCTCGTGGAGCGAAAAAATAAACCAAACCGACCAAAACGATAAACGTAATGATTCCTGGGAGATAGTTCTTTTTCTTTTGAATTTCGTTCATTCTTCAGCTCCTCAACTTGACGCTATGCGCTCACTATAATAGAGAACAAGGATTATGGAAACCATCAATCAGTTTTTATCAGCTGCGGTCGGTTATGTTTGGGGACTTCCCCTCGTAGTCACGCTTGTCTTCTCAGGTCTCTTCTTTTCTATATTTTTAGGAGGAATTCAATGGAAAGGATTCTTTCATGCGATTCGAGTCGTTAAAGGGACTTATGATGACAAAAACGCTCCAGGGCAGATCAGTCATTTCCAAGCGTTGACCACTGCGCTCTCAGCTACCGTCGGATTAGGAAATATCGCTGGTGTTGCAGTAGCGATTCATATTGGTGGTCCTGGTGCCACTTTTTGGATGGTCATGACAGGTCTAGTAGGAATGGCCACTAAGTTTTCTGAATGTAGTCTTGCATTGATGTACAGAGAAGTTGATGAAGATGGAATCCTCACCGGTGGTCCAATGTATTACATTGAACGAGGCTTAGGAAAAACCTGGAAACCTCTAGCCATCTTTTTTTCTTTTGCTGCAATTGCATCGAGCTTTGGTGCTTCAAATATGTTTCAAACCAATCAAGTTGCAAATATTCTTTATAAAGCATTTGAAATTCCACACCTCATGACAGGTGTTTCCATAGCGGTTCTTACTGGAATTGTAATTATCGGTGGAATTCAAAGAATTGGACAAGTCACTGCGATTCTTGTTCCAGTCATGGGTGGAATTTATGTTCTCGGAGCCCTGCTCGTCATTGGAATGAACATTTCTGAAGTCCCTGGATTGATCTTTTTAATTATCAAAAGTGCGTTTACTGGAACTGCAGCGACGGGTGGATTTGCTGGAATCGCTGTCTCTGAAGTTTTAAGACAAGGTGTGAAACGAGCTTGTTTTTCAAACGAAGCGGGACTCGGATCTGCACCAATGGCCCACGCAGCTGCGTCAACTAAAGAACCCATTCGAGAAGGAGTCGTTGCACTCCTTGAACCTTTTGTGGACACGGTAGTCATTTGTACCATGACCGCACTCGTTATTCTTCTTTCGGGAGCTTGGACTCAAGATGCTAATGGTGTGGAATTAACCGCAATTGCATTTGATTCTGCAATTCCTGGATTTGGAAAATACTTTGTTCCTGTCGCTGTTGCCCTGTTTGCTTACTCTACTCTTTTGAGTTGGTCTTATTATGGAGAAGTCTCCGTTCGGTACCTCTTTGGACAGCGAGGCATTCTTCCTTACAAGTTTGTATTTTGCCTTGCAGCTATTATAGGAGCCGTTTGGAAACTTGGACCAGTTATTGATTTCTCTGACATCATGTTGGGATTGATGGTCGTTCCTAATCTCATTGGAGTTTATTTTCTGTTTCCTAAATTGAGAACAGCCACTCAAGATTACTTTAGGCGTCTAGACGCAGGGGATTTTGATCAATAAAAACAAAGACTTTCTCTATTCCTTGCAAATCTAAATTTTAGTTTTATAATTTATAAAAGTTATTTTTAGATTTGCAAGGAATAGTTATTTTGTCACATCACATCAATCGCCAAATTGAATCAAAACTATTGGATTTACTGAATACTTCCCCTGTCGTTTTCCTTAACGGACCAAGACAGGCAGGTAAAAGCACCTTGGTTCAAAAAATTTCTGAAAAAGACTTTCCTGCAGAATACGTCACATTTGATCATACATCTCAAATGGCAGCCGCCGCTCACTCCCCAAGAACCTACCTAGAGTCCAGAACCAGATCCCTCATTATAGACGAAGTTCAACTTGTTCCAGAAATCTTTAGAGAACTTAAAGTAGTAGTCGATGAACTTAGAAGAAAAAGCAAAGAAAGACTCACAGGGAGATTTTTACTTACGGGATCTGCAAATGTACTTGCTCTACCAAAACTTTCTCAACCCCTCGTTGGAAGAATGGCAGTTCAAACGCTCTACCCCCTTTCTGGGACTGAAGTTCTTGATTCATCAAGCCAATTTCTGAAAAATCTTTTCAACCAAAACTTTCAAAACAAACCGAGCTCTTTTAAAGTCACTGAGATAATAAAAAGGGCTACATTCCCTGAAATTTCAAACAGCTCTTTGCTTGAACGAAAAATATGGTTCGAAGGATATCTATCCACCATTCTACAAAGAGATGTCAAAACCATTGCTGAAATTGATAAACTCAGCTCTCTTCCTAATCTTCTGCGTATTCTTGCGGGAAGAGCTGGTGGATTAGTGAATGATGCTGACATCGCAAGAGATGTTGGACTCAACCCGGTGACTTCTAGAAACTATAAAACTCTTCTAAAAATGCTCTTCCTTACTTTTGAACTTAAGCCATGGTACCGCAATGTAAGTAAAAGACTAATAAAATCTCCTAAAGGCTTTTTAGTAGATACCTCTCTCCTATGCCACCTCCTTCAATATGATTTAGAAACTCTCGAACTGAAACGTCCCGAACTCTACGGACACGTTTTTGAAAATTTTATTGCCTCTGAACTTCTTAAAATGACTAATAATTTTCATGACCCAATAGAGCTCTTTCACTTCAGAACAAGTGATCACAAAGAAGTGGACTTTGTTTTACAAAAACCAGATGGAACTCTCGCTGGAATAGAGGTAAAAATGAGAGACCATGTAAAAGCTTCCGATTTTAAAGGCTTAAAAACCCTCCAAGAAATGACTCATACAGACTTCAAGTGCGGTGCAGTACTCTATCAAGGGAACGAAATTATTCCATTTGGCCCCTCTCTCTGGGCACTACCGGTTCATCTTCTCTGGTCTTAAGAACTCTCCCCTACCCTTCAGCTCACACTTACGATATGACTTTTTTATCTAAATAAGGAGACTCTGAAATGAAAATTTTTATCGATAGTGCTGAAATTGAAGAGATTAAAGCAGCTGCTCAAACAGGTTTAGTGGACGGTATTACAACAAATCCTTCTCTCGTTGCTCGCTCTGGAAGAAACTTTAAAGAACTTCTTGAAGAAATTACCTCATATATCCATGGCCCAATCTCAGCCGAAGTCACTGAAAACGATGCAAACTCGATGTTTGAGCAAGGAAAAGAGCTCGCTAAAATTCATGAAAATATTGTGATCAAAGTTCCATTAAACACCGAAGGACTCATCGCCACTCAAAAGTTTTCTTCTGAAGGCATCAAAACAAATGTGACCCTTTGTTTTTCAGCAAATCAAGCATGGCTTGCTGCTAAATCAGGTGCGACTTATATTTCTCCTTTTGTAGGACGTTTAGATGACATTTCTTCTGATGGAATGGCTCTGATATCGGATATCCGTACGGTGTACGATAATTATCAGTACGAAACCCAAATTTTAGTTGCAAGCATTCGACACCCGGAACACGTTCTCCAAAGCATTCTTATTGGTGCAGATGTGGCAACCATTCCTTATAAAGTTTTTATGCAACTCATCAAACATCCACTCACTACCGCAGGCCTAGAAACATTCATGAAAGATTGGAATCAAGCATCGCCAAACCAATGACTTTGCGAATCACTCCCTCTTCCCTGAAAATATGAGAATGAATATTCTCTACTGGGCTTTCACTCTCTTCTTTATTTCTGGATCGATCAGTTATGCAGAAGAAGAATTTGATCTTGAATCCCATGAAGAATCTCCTCAAGCACAGACTGAGACAAAAGCTCAAGAAGATTTAAAAGAAATCACAGAGGATACAGAAACTTCACCTGTTTCTCAGGATCTCGCCTACGAATACGACCCAAGAATTCCAAGACATCTTTTTTTTCAACCCAATATGGGGCTCAGTATTTACTACTCACCTAATGCTCTTGGAGATAGCGTACTTGGTGCGGGAAAAAAAATGTCTGGAGTCTCTCTTGAATACGAATACCAACCTGTTTTTTTTCAAAAATTTGGAGTTTTAGGTTTTGGCCCCAATATCAGCCTATATCCTACTACTCCTGTAGGAGCTGTTTCTGATCAAATCTATTCAAACTTTTCTGTTGGAGCTCAAGTCACTTATCAACTTCGATATTTTGATAATCAACCCTTTGTTCCTTTTGCTCGATACCGAGCAGAATATTGGAACTACAATTTAAAGTCCGTTGGAAAAGGCCGATTTTTAGCCCATGGCCCTGCAGCTGGTGGCATGTTTTTTTTGAACTGGTTTGATGAACATTCTGCAAATGGTTTTTATCAAGACTGGGGCGTTCTTAGATCTTATTTGGTCGGCGAAGTTCGTTTTCTTAAAGGAGAAGACGCAAATTTTCTTTTGGACGCTCAATCCTATTTTTTTGGATTAAGAATGGAATTTTAAAAAAACCTCCTCATTTCCTTCTTTTTCTGTTTATTTTGTGGTCATTTCAGACACATTATTCTTTGATTAAAATCGAGGTAAAATAAAAGAATCTCTGATAAAAATCCGAATAGATTTGAGGGGGCTATTTTGCAAAGCTATTCATTAAAAAATTTAGTTGGGGTTTTTTGCGTCCTTTTCATCGCTTCTGGTTGTAAAATCCAACCTGGAGCTTTAGAAATCACCGTTTCAGACCAAGATTCAACTGAAGTGACACCAGAAGAACAGGAACCTGTTATAAATGATTCCGAGATTACTTCAGTCACTCGAGTGGATCCCTTACAAGAACTCCACCTTCAAATTCAAACGAACGGACCTGTTGATCAAATCCAAGTCCGAGTCTTTGCCGATTTGAATGGGAATCCGGACTTCAATCAAGTCCTTCACACCTCACTTTCTTCTAGTTCTACCTACGACTATTCAAACGCATCCCTAGAAGCAGGACGAATCCACGTCCAAATTCAACTTCTCCTCGATCATGCAATAGAAGACGAATGGCTTGAAGCCTTTGAACTTACAGAAATCCCTCAAACGGATCCTGTCACAATAAGCGGTTTTAATCGAACAGGCAGTGACCAAGAACTTCATCTGAGTGCACAACTCAGTGGAGTTCCTTCTCTCCTCCGATGGGTTATCTTTGGTTCTTCAAATGGAGCTTTAGATTCGAATCAAGTGATCGCATTTGAAAGTGATTCAGCAGCACCGTTTGAGCTTCATCATCTCTCTCTATCTGCAGGACTTTATTTTGTATTAGCTCAGGTTTTTGAAGACGGGGAGGTGATCTCTGCTCATCAAGAATCTTTTGAGATTGAAGCAAATGATCCACCTCCTCCAGCAGGAGATCGGACTTTGGGATGTGGAAATACCCAGCTTGATCTCTTAGGATCTCTTTACAATGGACACTCTCAAAAAAGAGTAGGAAACATTACCGTTTCTGGAACTTCAAGACCTTATGGAATTCGACTCCCAGACTCCTACGACCCGACCATCGCATATCCAATTGTGTATATGTTCCATGGATGCGGAGGGAGTCACACTCAATTGTTAAACAACACGTGGGAATATGTCGCCTGGGGCAATGACGAAGCTATTGTCGTTTATGGAAAATCCATTGGTCGCTGTTGGGATCTCAATAGTGGAGGTGTGGATTTTGCGTATTATGATGCTCTTAAAGACCACATTGAATCGCTCGTTTGTGCACAGCCTTCAAGAAGATATGCTCAAGGACATAGTTCCGGAGGCTATATGACCCATCGTTTGGGTTGTTCACGAGATTTTAGAGCAATCGCTGCAAATGCAGGGGGATCTCCTTCTTCAGGAATGAGCTGTACAGGACCTATTCCTGTTTTTATGTCTCACAATTTAAACGATTCAGTGGTTCCTCTGAGCCAGTCCCATGCAGCTCGAGATTTTTGGATTAACCGCAATCAGTGCTCACAAACAACCCAAGCTTATCCACGTCCTAACGGGTGTAGCGATGATCCAACCTGCTCGTGCGTAGAGTATATGAGCTGCAGTGAGCCTCTCATTTATTGCACAAGACAAGGTCCTTCAAATAACAGTCACCAACTTCCAAGTTGGTTTAATGGAGCTGCTGCTTCCCACTTTAAATCCCCGGATTTTGGGACGAAATAAGAAACACTTAAGGAGTCACTGAGACTTTGCTAGATTGGAGATATTGAGTCTTTCAGAGAAGTACTCACAGCTCACCTCATGTCTGTTAATAAATCAAAACTTGCTCAAAAAGCGGGACTCGGTCGCCAAACGCTTTATGACTTGATCGATCCAAAAAAAGAATTTAATCCGGAACTTTCAACGATAACCGCTCTTTTTCAAATTATTGCCGCTTAATGATACACAATCTCAAACTTATTTGATATGTTGCGTCAATGAATAAAAAAGTCATTGGTATTGCAGTCCTTTTTGTTTCTCTTTCCGTACAGGCGGGGTGGAAAGAACGAATTGGAGCTTGGTTTGGTAAAGAAGAAAAACAAACTTCTAATGCTCCAGCTCCTCAAAGATCGGTCGACCCTTATCGATCAATGTTAGATCTCATTGAAGACGACATGACCATTTGGCCAGGAAAACCTTTTTTTAAGCAAATTTTTGTTAAAGAAATCTCCTCTGTTAAAATCAACCTCATTGGAGAGGTACATATTGAACCTTCTCACTCGAATAAAATAGAAATTGAAGTTCTTTCTGAAGAGAAAAAACCAAAAAAGCTTAAGGTCAGTAATCACCAAAACGTGATTTCAATCCAAGTTCTTTCTCCAGGTACTGATGAAGAAAAACCTGTAAAAAAATCAGGAAGAAAAACGATATCCACGACCACAGTCTCTCAAACTAAAAACGGAAAAGTTACCATTAAAAAAACAACAAGAACGGCTGGACTATTTGGATTTTTTTCTAAAAAAACAACAGTAGATCTGTCTTATTTGAAATTCAAAATTAAACTTCCACCAGCTCTCATTAATCAATTAGAAGTCTCATCTCCCCTTGGAAGAATTCAAGTCAACGGTCTTCAGTTACCTCATGCAAACCGCCTTTCTTTAAAGACTCACGTCGCTGATATTTCAATTTCATATTCCACTCTTCCTGGAGTTCTCACCACTTCAACTCATCAAGGAAAAACTCATTTGTCTCACCTCAAGGCAAAAGGAGTAGAAATCAAGTCCTCAACTGGAAACGTGCAGATGAATACGATCCAAGCTACAAATGGAATCCTTTTAAACACCAATAATAGTAATGTGAGCTCCAGAACTGTAACGGGTGATCTTAATATAAATACTCAAACAGGCAATGTCTCCATTAAACAGGCAACTGGAGATGTGAGCGTTCAAACTTTAATCGGACAAATTGAAGTCTCTGGAGTAAAAGGAGCGGTTTTTGTTGAAACAATGGCTGGTAATATCCAATTAAACAATCCTCATGCAGAGTCTGAATGGACTCGAACCAGTATCGGGACCGTAAGAGGTCAAACCCAAAAAAGCCTTCGACTTCCGAGAGAAGTTTTACCTTTTGCAAAGGATAGTTCTTGCGAAAAACTCTATCAATAGGTTACTGATGCGACTGGGTGTTTTATTTTTATTCTTTTTTTGTGGATGTGGGTTACCCATTTCTCCTTATTCTGTCCAAGGAGACTCTCTCTCGTCTCGATCTTTTCAAGCCCCACCTTCATTAAAATGGAATGATATCTTTGATGAGGCATGGATTTGTCACCAGGCGATCACTCCACAAAAACAGCTTTCCGAAATTATTCTCACTCGCAGAGGAAATTTAATTTATTTCTGGGCAGTCTCTACTACAAAAACTCAAAAGATTATATTTAAAGAAAATTCAAATGAAATAGAAACGTTAGAGTTTTCAAGACAATCCAGTAATCCTTCAAAAAGACATGCCTCTAGCAAAGTTTCGTTAGACTCGCTGATTGAATTTAAAATGGACATTGATTCTGCTGAAGTGACTTTAATTGAAAAACCACTGAGCTTTCATCCAAAATCTAAAACGTTACTCTCACTGTCTGAATGTTCCCCTGAAAATAGGAATTCATTTTTAAATAAAACTTTTGAAAAGATTCCTAAAAAAGTTTCAGAACAGAAAATAATTTTAAGTCCAATTCCGTAAAGGATATCAGAAGTTTAATCTTCTAATATTTCATTCAAACGAATCTTAGAAACCTCATGTAAAGGATCTAATTCCAAGGCTTTTTTCCAACTTTCTTTCGCTTTTTGGACCAAGTTTTTCTTTAAATACAATTCCCCCAAACGACAATGAAGATCTGGATAAAAACTCATTTGTGAAAGTCCCATTTCTAATAATGCAATCGCCTTTTCTACAAATCCCAATTGTTCATAAGCTTTAGAGAATTCAAGATATCCATCAATCAAATATGGATTGATTTCCAAGGCTTTTTTAAAGTATGGGAGAGCTGCATCGACTCCTCGTGCTTGCTGGAGTGCTCTTGCCATTTCTAAATTCACTTCATCTGAAGAAGGAGCTTTTTTTAAAAGATCATCTAAAATTTGAACACCGCCTTCGAGTTGACCACTGGATCTCAATTTTTTTGACTCTGCGAGAATAGCATCGATTTCTTTTTCAAATTTCGTTTGGTTCATCACTTCATCAATTCTTGTTTTCAGTTCGGTAAGGCCAAATGGCTTTAGAAGATACTGATCAACTTTTGAGCGTGCAGCAGAAATGATTTTAACTCTCTCCATAGAGGACTGAGAGGTAATCATTAAAAAAGGAATCGATGTCAAAGTAGCTTCATTTTTACACGCTTTTAGAAGTCCAGCCCCGCTTAATCGAGGCATTTCCCAGTCTGAAATAATCAGTCCAACAGATTCATACGCTTTTTTTAAATAAAGTAAAGCAGACTCTCCTTCTGAAAACACGACCACTTTTTTAAACCCCAAAGCTTCTAAAAACTCAGAAACCATTTCACGAGCACCTGGATTATCATCAACTAAAACCACTTCTTTTTGCGGACCATGAATTGATTTTGAAAGAACTTCATTAATTTTTTCTGAAAGAAGTTTTAATCGAAAAGGTTTAACGACATAAGAATCGACCATATGTTCTGCCGCAAGTAATACTTTCTCTGTTTCTTCTGAAATAGGAGCTGTAGCAATTAAAAAAGGCAAATTTTTAAATTTTGGATGTTGACGGACAGTCTTTAAAAGCTCAATCCCAGTCATCCGAGGCATATCCCAGTCTGAAATAATAAAGTCAATGCTTGAGTCTTTTTCCAAAACCTGAATAGCTTCCCCTCCTTCTGTAACTGCTGTTATTTTCTTAGCTCCAAGTTCTTCCAAAAACTCACACATCATTTCTCTAGATTCGGGGTCATCTTCAACCACCAAAAAATGAAGTTCTTCTGTTTTAAAATTTGGATAATCACTCATAACGATCTCCTTTAGGAAAGGAAACTAAAAAACATGATCCCGTCGAATCACTTTTTTGAAGAATAAGGGAACCTCCGTGAGCCTCCACAAGTTCTTTTGAAATACTTAGACCAAGTCCACTCCCCCTTTCTCCTTTTGTTGAATAAGCATAATCAAAAATATACGGCTGTATTTCGGCAAGGATTCCCTTTCCTGTATCTTTTACTTCAATTTGAACTTCTTTTTCATTTTCTTGAGTGTGAATAGAAAGAACTCCACCTTCAGTCATTGCATGAATTGCATTAATTAAAAGATTCATAAAAACCTGTGCAACTTGATTCCCATCAATTTTTAAAGGAGTTTTTGCGTCAAATTGTTTTTTTAGCTCAATCTTATTTTTAACAAATTCATGTTGAATCAACAACAAACACTGTTCTAAAGGCTCATGTATACTCAACATTTTTTTATCATGATTCACTTTTGAAAAAGACTGTAAATTCTGAACAATATATCCAGCCGTTTCACTTGCCTGTAAAATGACTTCTAAGTGTTTTTTAATTTTTTCAGAATCATTACTCATTAATGCCAAATCAGCTTTCCCCATAATCCTCAATAAGATATTTCCAAATTCATGACCAATCCCTCGGGCAACTTGTCCAATGGCTGCCATTTTTTCACTTTGAATAAGTTGTTCTTGCGTTTTTCTTAATTGAATTTCTCGATTCCATGCACTTGTCATTTGACGAGCTTTTTGAACAATTTCAGCTTGAGTAAAAGGTTTATTTAAGTAGTCCCATTGATCTTGCAACTTTGAATCAAAAAGTTTATCAATTTCATCAATACTTCGGTCATGATATGCAGTCACAATCGCCGCATGAAGTCGAGGATCTTTTTTCCAGACTTCTTTTAATGTTGATAATCCATCCATTCCTGCCCCAAGTTTGACATCAAAAAAACCTGCTGCAATGGGCTCATTTTTTTTAAGTTGAGACTCTACGATAGAAAGAGCCTCCTCCCCTGTATAAGCAGAAAATACCTCAAACCTCTTTATTTCAGAGTTTTCCGAATTTTCTATTTTCATTCTCGATGAACTTCTCATCTTTTTTTTCTCTTCACCTTTTAAAAAAGATACATATCCTTCGACAGCTTCTTTTTCATCGTCTAAGACTAAAACTCGATAGTTCATGATTCGCTCTCCGATTTAAAAGGAAATTCAACTACAAAAATGGTTCCTCGTCCCACAATAGACTCTTCAAGAGTAAGATCTCCATCAAAAGCTCGAACCAGTCGTCGACTAATACTTAAACCTAACCCCGTCCCCTGATCGGAACCTTTTGTTGTAAAATCAGGTTCAAAAATTTGATTTTGAACTTCTTCACTAATTCCATTTCCATTATCTTCTACTCGAACTTTAACTTTTCCCTCTTCTAAAAAAGCTCTGAGCCAGATTTTCCCTTCAGGATTTCCTTTCCATCGCTCCGAAATCGCCTGACTTGCATTTCGAATCAGATTTGAAAATACTTGTACCAATTCGTCATGATCTGCAAAAACAGTCAATCCATCTTGATTTTTTTCAAAATGACATTGGATTTTCTGTTTTTCTAAAAAATCCTCAAGAGCCGTTAGAGTAGATTCGATTGGTGCTTCAATAGGTATGATTGATCTTTCACCTTTAACTCGCGCCATCGACCTCATGTTATTTACAATTCGTGTGATTTTCTCAATTTCTTCTTGTAGAAAAACCATCATTTCTTCACTGAGTTTTTTTCTTTTTTGTTGATCTTCTAAAATTCCTTCTAAGTTTGAAAGATCTTCTACTAACAAAGGATCTCCGTTTTGCGTGGGCTGAGAAAGATCATGAACTAGATTTTCAAAACCACCATTTTCAAAGGATTTTTTCCAACCATGAATGATTTCAAGAGAAAGTTTTTCATCTGACTCAGACTGATCTACCATTTCTCTTTTCATTCTCTGAATACGAATATTCATATTATTAACTGGATTTAATACCTCATGTGCTGTGATTCCAGCAACTTCACCTAAACTTGCTAAACGAGTTGTTCTCAAAAGAGCATCCTGAGCTTCAGCTGCTTTTCTTTTCTGATCTGCTAACTCCGATGTTCTTTCTTTTACCTTTTGTTCAAGCTCTTCCTGATGTCGATCAATTTCTGTCTTTTGCTCACTCAGCTGCTTTCCCATCCAGTTAAAGGCATCAGCTAACTGCCCAATCTCATCTCTCGATTTGATTTCAATTCGTTCCGTAAAATTCCAATGTACCAATTTTTCAGTGGCTTGAACTAAACGATCTACGGGCTGAGTCCAAGATCGAGATAGCCAAGTCGTTACTCCTAAAGCAAGAGTCAGCAGTAAAATTCCAAAAAGAGCTGATTTTTGTAAAAGCAAAGAAGAAGCTCGATAAATTTGATCTTCTCTTACTTGAGAAAATAGAAATAAATCATATCCAGGAATTTTTTTAAACGTTCCCAGCCACCGATCACCTTCCCAAAAGTAATGCTTTACTTGAAGCCCTAAAACCGGTTCATTATTTTTTTTCAAAAAAGGATGTTTTGATATCCCTTTTTGCTGAGCACCTTCAGAATACCCGAGAAGCTCTCCTTTTCCATTGACCCAATACAATTGAGCAAGCGTTCCTCCTTCAAATAGCTTCCTCCAGCGATCCGTTCTTAATTTTAAAGCAGCAAGCCAAGGTTGTTTCTGTCCTTGAACTTTCATTTCGTGGGTGAGAATAAGGTAACTCTCACCTTCATCTTCCCAAAGATTCCAATCTGTTTTCTGAGAATTTTTAGCTAAACTCACCCAAGGAAGTTTTTTTTGCTTCCGATCCATACCATAACTCTGTTTTAACGCCCATTTTCCATCTTCAAGTTGAAATAACGCAAAAGAGTGAATTTCAGGTCGATCCTTAATTTCTCTCTCAATCCACGAACGGTTTAATTTTGCTTGAAGAAAAAGCCGAGATTGATAAATATATTTCTCAGATTCTACTTGAATTTGTGCGGCTAAGGTCTCGACTTGACTTGCATTGAGCTCATAAATCAATTGAGTTTTATCCTCTTTAAACAAACTCATTGCAAAAGCAAGATAACCTACAATTGCAACTGCTGTTGCCACTCCGATCAGAGTTAAAAGTTTAAAACGAATTGGAAATTTTATCCGTCTGGCCATAAACTCATGTTAAACGGGGGAGCCACTCAGGCCTATGGAATTTTCAAAAAAAAACACGTTCTACAGCTCTTTCCCTAAGGCCATGTGGTTTTCTTTATGGATTCTAGCAATCTTGGTTGAAATCACCCTTCTTTTGAAAGGAACTCCCTTTTTCCCGAGAATCTTTAAAACCGATCTCCTCTCCCCTACACAAATCCCTATCGCCCAATTGAACTCAGTAGAGTCAGAAGTTCAACATCAGCACTGGAGAGATCTTTTATGGCAAGACGCACAAAACCAAACTCCAATCTTTCCTGGAGATCGGATTCTCACCCATCCTGATTCCTCTACTTTTGTTTCTTTCGGTTCAGGAGAAAGCTTACAGATTGGAGAACAATCCCTTATTCAAATCCCAAAAGACTATGACTCCACCGATATTCCCGTTCTTCGACTCTTAGAAGGAAATTTAACCATTGGATCAAAAGCAAAGGGTCTATTCGTTCAAATGGGAAAACAAACCGTTCAAATCAATCCTCACTCCTCAATTCAAATTGAACAAAACGATTCAAAGCAAAAAAAAATTAAACTTACTTTTGGAAAAGTCTCCGTCAACTCTCATGCTGGAACTCAAACTTTTGATGCACCGATTGAAATCATTTCTCAAAATAACGAATGGAAACCAAAAATTCATTCATTTCAGCATTTAAGCCCTATGGGAGAAGTTTTTGAATACCTTCCTGGAAGGATAAAATTTGAATGGGAATCTAAAGATCCCTTAAAAGCAACACTTCTTCTTTCTGAAGAAGTTCACTTCCAAAAAAGTTTTTCCGTTACGGGTAAATCTCCACTCATTGTTTCTCTTCCAAAAAAGTTTAAGAATAAAAAAATTTATTGGAAACTTTCTCAAGAAAAAAATGAATCTCCAGTTGCCTCAATTTCAGTGCTCCCCCCTCGGAGGGTTGATATAAAAAGCCCAAATAATAGAACTGAAACGGTATTGGGACAAACGATCGTAGCGGAGGCGCCGATTAAGGATATCCGAAGTGTTTATTGGATATTAAAATGGGGAAACCAAAAAAAAACTTTCACATCAAAAAAATTTAAATGGAAACCAAAAAAAGCAGGAACAGCAATTCTCTTTTTTAAAGCTTACACATCTTCAGGGGAAGCTTACGAAAGCCCAAAGACCTCCTTTAAAATCAAGAAAAAGCCGGCACTTCTTCCTCCCCCTCGCTTAAAGAAACGTCCCACTTTTCAACCTAAAACTTCTCGCCTTAATTTATTTAAAAAACTAATGAGTTTTTTTATTCCAAGTGCCCACGCAGAAAAACTTTCATGGGATGTCCTCATTGAGTGGCAACCTGTAACCCACGCAACAGGTTATCGACTTCAAATTGCTCGAACCCGAAGGTTTCATCATATTCTCACCGATAAAGTAACTGATAAAACCGTTTTTCATTGGAGTTATCAAAAAGGAATGGAAAATTCCAAAGGAAGAGTTTTTTATCGAATTGCAACAATCAATCGAGACGGAAAACCCGGGAAATTTTCTTCAGCACAAGTTTTGTCAATTCCTCTAGAAATTTTAACTTACAAAAAAAAAGAAAAAGTTTTTTTTCATGATTGGAATGGTTCAGTTGAACTCGGATACGGAACGTTCACTCAAAAAAGTAGCTCAGATACTATTCGTTCTTTAAAAAATGATTCTCTTTCATTTCATCAAAAAATCACTCTTGGATATGAAAACCCACTTCTGTTAATCGCTGAAGAATTTGAAGCATTTTCTTTTGAAAAAAGTGAAACAATTCAACTTGCACAAACCAGTGGATCTGCATTTAGATCGGTTACATTTATCGGAACCCCTTGGAAGTCTTTCTTTCTAGGAGGCTCCATCCTTTTAAATCCACGTTTTTTTAAAAATAACCCTCAATCAGTCTCTCCTCGGTATGGAATCAGTTTTGGCCCCTCTATTCGTCAAACACTGAATTTTTCTTTTTCATCTCCTTTTCTTCCAAAAGAAATGTTTTGGCAATTGGAACTTCCGTTTTTAGGGTATTTGTGGAAACATCAAAGTAGTGTCAGAATGCAAAATGTCTTTCTTTGGAATTTGAAACAATGGGATTTTTTCCAACTCAACCTCAAATGGGGCATTGAATTTTTTGGAGAACGCTGGAAAGCTCCAGAAAACACATGGACATGGAAATGGGATACGTGGCTAGGTTTTCAATTCAAATTTTTATCCTCTCGTTAGTCTTTTACTCAAAGCTTTCGTTGGCTTTGACTTACACACTTGATCTTTCCAATCGAAATCTTTTTAATTCCAGCATCAGTACAGGACTCTGGAACTCTTCAAACCAAAGTCTTCATGGACCACTCTCATCAAATAGCAATGTCATTTCATTTGGAAACGGATCTCTCGGAAACTTTTTAGATGGCCCTGCACAAACAGGAATTACAATTTCTGGAAATACAATTACCTTTAATACAGATGTTCGATCGATTTATTCTTTTCTTCAATTTCAACTGAGCTCAGGACAGACTTTAGAGGTCACTGGTTCCAACCCACTAATTCTCCAGGTTTTAGAAACAACATTGATCTCTGGCACCATTCAACTCAGTGGAAACGGGGGTTCCGTCAATGGACAAACAGGTCCTTTCACTGGAGGAAGTGGGTTTGCCGGAGGCGGAAACGGAGGAAATGGGGGATACGGCACCTCCCCCACTGATACTGCGTCTACTAGCGGAACAACTGGAGGAGGAACTACCGCAGGTGGAACCTCTGGAACAAACTCAAATGTGGCTGTTGCTGCCAGCGGAGGGGGTGGAGCTTGTACGAGCGTCAACACCGATGCTACCGACGCAACCGAAGGACAACTCGGTGGAGCAGGAAGTGGAAATCAAGGAAACTGCGGTGGAAATACATCAAACACAGTAGCCACCGCATTTGATACCAACTTCGTAGGTGGAGCAGGAGGCGGTGGTGGTGGTGCGTGTACGGGTACCGGAATCTGCAATCCCGTCTCCGGAGGAGCCGGCGGCGGCGGTGGTGGTGGAGCCATTCGAATTCAATCGCTTGGAGCGATCACCCTTTCCTCTGGGGCTATCATTCAATCCAGTGGGGGAAATGGTGGAAACTATGAACCCGTTTCTTCTACCATTAATTGTGGCGGAGGCGGAGGCGGAGGTTCCGGTGGATCGATCTGGATTCAGACGGGTACACCTGTCATAGGGTCAGGCACCCTGAGTGCAACAGGAGGAACCGGTGGAACGAGTACAGGATGTGCGGTTACCAATCATGGTGGAAATGGATCTCGTGGTGTTTTTCGGATCGATGCTCCTTCTGGAGGAGTCGGTTCGTGGACACTCAATCCTGGGGCATCAACCGCACAGACCTCACATACCGCAGCCATCGCGAATGGCACTTATGTGGTTTACACTCAAGCTTTTGATTTCTCCTCTTCTCGAGTTGTTTTTAATCATGCTAACGTAACAACGACTGGTACCGTGACCGTTGAATTTCAAGGTTCTACTAATGGAACCGAGTTTAACCAAACAGTGAGTCTTGCAAATATTAGTTTGTTAAATAACGTTCCTTACGTTCGTGCAAAAATCACACTGACAAACGCCGCAACACTTACCGCGCTCAGCATTGATTATGACCTCAGCGATCTTTCAGACCTTCAAATAAAATCAGGACTTTTTTGTGGAAGAATACAAACAAACGACCCGTACCAATCATTCGGTTCTATTCTTCCACTACTAATTCTCTTTTTATGGTTTGGTATGAGAATTAGTTTCCGACGAGCCAATCTAAAGACTGACTCACCATCGTATTAACAGGCGTTTCTTGGATCACCTGAAAATGGTTCATCGTATGAATCACAACACGTCCTTGTCCACAGCGTCCCGTCATTACAGCCGGATACGTTCCAGCAGGAACCTGGTCAGCAAAACCAGTAGAAATAAATTGAGCACTCGTATCCAACCAAGAAGCATTAAATTGAGACACTGCAAATGCTTGTCTAAATCCATTTAAAAATTCGGTTGGAAGCCCTTGCATAATCGGATGATCCGGCTGAGTGACAATCAAAGTTGAACTTTCTATAGGAAGAAGAGCACCCCCTCCTGAGACAAAACCATCAAATAAATGAATTGAAGGATTTAAGTTTTGAATGATGGGTTGAGATCCTTCGAATACATTAAATAAAAGAGCTGCGGCATCATATTCTGCATACAAAGAACCACCTGATGCGATGTAATCAAAAACTCCATCAATATAACTCTGAGAAACAGGATTAAGTACAGCCACTCGAGAAAGCATGAGTACAGAAACTCCATCACTGATCGGAAGACCTGAAGCGACTTCCTCAAACGTATAAACTTGAGGAGAAACCCCGAGGCTTTGTAACCCTTGAACCACTGTATTTTGGGAACCTTCAGCAGGATCCATACTCAGTCCTACATTAAGTGTTTTTGAAACAAAACTTCCACTCGTACAAGAGAAATGAACATCACTGATTTGAGGTTCACAGTAACTGATATCAATCACATCTCCTGGTGCTCCTGGATTTTTTATATGAACCACTGAGTTTTCACTCGAATAAACATACGCAGCAGGTGAACCATTTCTCCAGACTTGAAGAGAACTTTCATCAAAATCTCCCTTCACCTCAAAATCACTCACCAAATTCATTTTAACAGTCGCAAGAGACCCTAAGCTACTTAATCCTGGAGCATAATCAGAATCCGCAAGATCAATACTTGCTCCTCCAGCAATACGTATCAAATCAATATATCCATAACCGTATTCATTTTCTCCACCAGAAGGAACCGTTCTAAGTTGATTGTAAACAACACCTCCAACCACTAAAGGCCGGTCCTCTAACGTATTTTGTAAAGACTGATAAACAGATTCAGGACTGACATCTCCACAATCATTTGCCTTAGCCACCGGTTCAATGTGCTGAGCATCCACCACTGGAGTGACTCCATCGGGATATTCTGCACAAATATCTTGTTCATCTGCAATAAATACGATCATCACAGCAGCGTCATCTCTAAAAAAACCGTGAGACTGTGCTTCTGAGAATTCGTTTGAACTTAAAAGTTTTTGAAGAGAAAACAATCCTTCTTCTCCCCCGTCAGAAGCTCCATCAGAAGCAACATGTCCTAGTTTTTGTAACAGAAGATCTTTTAATTCTGTTCTTGAAAGAACGTCAGAAGAAAGAACGACAGGCTCTGTTCCTTCCTGCCAAAGTTTTCCAGAATAAGCAGACTGGCTTCCATGTGCAAGCATGACCGCTATTCGAGAGTCTACATCTTCTGGAAGTGCATCTAGAAAGCTTTCTATTCCTTGGGCAATCGCAGCTCTTTCTTCATTCAAAGAACCAGAGGTATCAGTAATAAAAAGAAGATCAAGTTTTTTAGTAATCGTAGATGCAGGCTGAGTGTAGCGTTCATAGGTACACTGAGGGGGAAGCTCTGGAGGTTCAACGTAACTATACGCACGAGAGGGAGAACCCTCAAACGCATCGTCAATCGCCTGAGATTCTTGATTACTCAGTTCACAGCCGCTGAATAAAATGATGATTAAAAATCCACCGATTCCTAACAGCACCTTCCAGGTGCCTGAGACAGACGGGGGATGAAAAAAAAACGGATCCACGCTTTATCCTCATTTCATTGAGGTTTAAATCCAATCTTAGCTTTTCCATTCACATTTTGGATTGTTAATTAATTTTAACATACACTCATAATGCATTGCAACAAGACAAATATGTATAAAATCAGTTAGTTATGACTTTATTTAAAAACAAATATACGAATATTTAAGGAATGAGTGTGATATTTTTGTCTAGATAGATTGTAAAGACAGTGTGTAGGGCCTTGTCTCGCCAAACAAAACGAGGATCAAGTGGCAAAAGCCGAAGCCGGCTTGCCGATTTGATCCTCGCTCTTCTGTTACGGCTACGCCGTGGACAAAGGGTAAAAGGGCATAGAACAAAGGGCTATTGAGTCCTGGCGAGGCGAAAGCCCACATTCTTGCTGTGAAAAGAAGGCTTCCAGATGCCGCGATTACCGGAACGAACATACCTAGAAGGATAGAACCAAGAACCGCCCCGCAAAACGCGGTAAGAGCCACCTGAAGGACCCGATGGGTTTTTCTTCACAGACTTAGAATAATAATCCCTCTCGTACCAATCAGAGACCCATTCCCACACGTTCCCATGCATGTCATAGAGTCCAAATTGATTCGGATTTTTCTGCGCTACAGGATGTGTCTTGTCCTCAGAATTTCCATCATACCAGCCTGAGTTATTTAATACGGAAACCTCATTACTACAAACAGGGTTACCTTGCTTGTCGGTACTTGAATAATTTTTCCTGCAACCTGCCCGAGCAGCGTACTCCCATTCCGCTTCGGTGGGAAGCCTGTATAAATATCCATCATTTTTTTCATTCATTTTAGCAATAAAACCTTGAACTTCATCCCAAGAGACACTCTCCACCGGACAACTCTCACCACAAGAGATAAAAAATGATGGATTATCTCCCATCACACTCTTCCACATTCCTTGAGTCACTTCAGTGGTCATGATTTCAAATGGTGAGAGTGTTACTTCATGAACAGGTTTTTCATCCTCATCACAGCCACTCGAATCATCAGTACATCCCATTTGAAAACTTCCTCCTGGAAGCGACACAAACTTCATTTCTTTCATTTGAGATTCGATTGCTACAGCAGATGAAAACCTTCCTGATTTTACTGCAGGATTTTGTTGAAGACTTTCTAGAACCGATTTTAATGCCTCACGAAGAATTCGCTCTTGAGCACCTAGATCTTCCTTATAGAGTTTAATTTTTTCAAATGCATCACTCACCAATAAAGCTTCATTTCCAAATTTTGAATCTTTTAGATTTTCATCTACTAAAACCACTTGAAGCCACTGTTCTAAGATTTTCTTAAGAAATCTTGCACGATATCCTTCTTCCAAAACAGAATCTGTCCAAATTGATGCTAGTAAAAGTCGATCCGATGCAAACTGACCAAACTCGTCATAACTTTGATCACAGTTTTCATTTTCGAGACATTCGGTAGCTAAAACCTGATCAGCCTCTTGAAAGTATTGAATAGCAAGTGCAATCGAATCCTCAATAATCACCCTTTTAAGAATAGGATTCGATGCTTTCCTTAATAAACCAGGCTTTAATACAGGGTTCCCTTTTTTATCAAGAATGTAATATGCCGAAGTTAGTGCAAGTCCTTGATTAAGAGCTACTCGCATAAAAAACTCTGCATGAGCCCCATTTGTTAATTTGTAAGATTTTTGAACAATTTTTTGAATTAAAATTCGATATTGATTATTCGCTTTATTAATATCAAAACCTTGAGCTTCTTTTCGAAGTTTTTCTAGAGAAGCTTTGGAGTTTCTAAAAAATTCAGAAATTGCTTTCAATCGAGAGCGACTCAAACGAATGGGAATATTTCCTTCAATCAAAGTTTCTGGATCCACTCCTTTTTTTTGTTGTTGACTCGAATTTTGAGTCTTTTGAATCAAGTTTAAAAGCTCGATTTCAGATGATCCAAAACTCAATTGAGAAATCATTATCGCACTTATTACTATTATTTTAATTTTCCTCATCATAAAACTCTTTCTTTTATACAAAATTTATTTCAACCGCTTCTTCAAACGAGTGACTGGGCGTTTACAAACTGAATTTTCGTTCATATTAATCAACTGAAGTTCCCTACGATCCCAAAACATCCAACGGTCTCGTTTTAAAAAAACAGCAAGAGCGGAAAGGATATGACCAGGGATTTTACCACTTGCTGTTTCTCCTGTAACTTGAGTGGGATAAAACGAATAAAGAATCTTTCCTCCATAGGAGTCCACGTCCACCAATGTAAAATCTCCAAATTCTGAATCAGATTCACCAGCAATGGTTCCACTCGCACGTTCCCCTGCATGATTGATTGTTAAAGAATTTGAAGCATTTTTTTCCTGAAGTCGATCTCTCACTATAATATCTTTATCATTTGGAAGTGTAAGAAACTGAAGTCTATCCCGCTGCGCTTTTCGAACTCTAATTTTAAAATCACACCCTCTTGATTTTCCACTCGAAGTCGGATTTAAACGAAGCTCAGGACGATTTCCACGAGAAACCGTTTCACTTGAAAACTCACCTTCTCCAGAAATCACTCCGGGTAACTCCCAAGAATAATCTCCTTGTCCAATCCTTCTCTTTCTCACCGCTCTCCATCGATGAGTTCCATCGGGTAACTCGTCGACAATAAATAATCCTGCTTGATTACTTTTTTCTTTCAGTAATAGCGCTAAAGTTAAGGGTTCATCCTCTAAACCATTTTCACTAGATTTTACATACATCGTCTCTACGATAACTTTTATTCGTTGTTGATCTCGATACTTAATATCTCCTCCGAAATATTTTCCTCGGTAAAACCCATCTTCAATCGGAGCTCCAACAGCACTTGAAAAATTCACAATCAACCCTATTCCTAAAGCGATTGAAGCCTTTATTCTCTTTAATTTTATAATCTTCTTCATAAATTTCTTCTCCTTAAACTTTACTTTTATTGATAATAAGACCGACAACTATTTCGAAATTGGCTTCTATCCAAATAATCTACGATACAATCCAAATCACTTTTAAGATGATCAAATCTTCCTGGTCCAACATAGTAGCCGTCACGAAGGTCTTCTGAGATATCAATCAAATCCCAAATCAAAGATGCATCACGGTAAACATAAAGTGTTTCCATCAAGTCTTGAGCAGCATAAGTCGTGACACGTTCAGCAAGTTTTGTGACATAATTTGAGTCCCCAATAGGTACGACCCTCGTTCCGCCATGAGCATGAGGAGCATAAGTTTTAAGTAAAAACTTGCGACTCAAAAAATCTAAATGTTCGCGAACGTAATCTACATAAAGCGCTTCAAAGTTTCGATAATCTGCCCACTCATCGTGACACTGAGTACGACATCTCGGATACCAGTGGTACCAATAGGCAAGATAGTATCGGGAATCAACATTGCGTTCCATGCGAATAATGAAGCGAACATATTGATCTAAAAAATCATATCTAGCTTTTTTTGCTCGAGTGGATTGATTAGAGTCTGCTTTTAAAATAGCATTGAGTTCAAGTCCTCGTTTTACTAACGTCCATGTCAATGGACCTCCAATTTCAGGATCAATATTTAACGAGTGATAAATTCTTTCAAGAGTAACCTCAAGACGTCGACTTGCTAAAACGAGCTGCCGCCCGTTTCCTTGTCCTAGTCGATGTTTTCGAGAGATTAAAAGAGCATCTCTTTTTGCTCTACTCAAGACACGTTCCACCCGACTACACCACGCTGAAAGATCTTGAAGTAAATCTTCTCGAGGACCAACTAATCCAGATCGAAGCTCAAATGAAAACAAAGGTGAACGATTAGATTCTTTTTGAGTTTTAGTAGATTCCTTCGATAAATCTTCGTTTTTTAAAACTTGAGCTCCTTTTTTTGGTTTTTGTATTTTCACCGAATTTTGTGCTTCTCCAGTAATTTCAAGACGAGTTCCCAATTGTTTATCTATTTTTCGAACTAAAACATCTTCAGCGTTTCCTCCTCCGCCCCCTGTTCCAACGCCTTCTTGCGTAGGAAGCATTGAGTCTTTCGCTATTGCATTAATCGTCAGACTTATCAAAACGACACTTATTCCAAAATTTATTTTTTTTAACTTCTTATACATTCTCTTTACCTTTCTTTCTCTCATTCTGTAAGTTTCATTAATTGTGCATTGAACGCGACGACGGACTTTCTAGAATTCTTTGAAATCGGAAAATCTCGATTCAAAGCCAATCTAAATTTTTTAATTCTCTGTTTAATTTCTTCAAGATCTTCATCATTAACTGCAAGCGTAAATGTAGAAACTTCACGATCTTCCATGGGGTCACCATCAATCGAATCTTTAGCTCGATCCAAATAGTCTTTATGGTAATTTCTCAAGGCGTAATCAATACCTTCCGGATGAAAATCAATTCCAGGGTTTATAAGTTTATATTTTCCATTTTCAAAATTAACCATTCCGAGTTCTTGTAAAATCTGCCACGCCTCTTTTGCTTGTTTTTTTGTAATTTTTCTTTTTAATTTTTTACAAAGCCATTCAGGATCTGGATTAAATCCATCAATACTCACCATTTGATGAATAGCAACCACGTACCATCGACTAAAAAACTTTGCATGATCTTTTATTTTTAATAAAATATCTCGATGCTCATCCGGAGAAATCGAATGAAGTTGTTCAAGATAATACGCTTTATCTTCTGATTTCTTTGCTTGGGTGAAAAACACTAAATTCTGAAAATAAAGAATTTCTTTTCCTCTTAATTCAATCGCTTTAGAAAACGCACGAATAGTATCAGGCCCTAAATTTCTTTTTTTTCGAATGACCATCCCTAAAAGAGTTGGTGATTGAAGCCCCGCACGTCTGGCAAAGACTGCCCCTGAAAATTTTGGATTACTCTTTTTTTTCCAGTCTAACCATCTAGAAAGAAATTTTCGGTAGTCTCGAAAATCAAAAACCTTAGGAACCTCAACTAATTCTTCTTCAGCTTGAGATATTTCTTTCACCAACCCGACAGTAGAGAGAGGGCCTGAGTTGCTTGAAGAAAAATGCTCTTGAGATCCACTAAGGTTTCCGTTCGTTTTGTTCATTACAAACGAGTTGTACTGAGATGGCGTATTTCACACAACAACTTTTTTGACTTAATGCACAATTTATGAGAACACCTGTTCCGACTTCAAATATAAAAAATAAATTTAAAATAGATGACTTATTTTATTTTTATGGAAAAAAAAGAGAAAGTTACATGAAAACCTATTTACTCAATTTTTCAATAAATACGTTTTTTAGAATATCAACACAGTGTATTTCTGTTCTCACTCTGATGCACACTTGTTCTGATTCTTACGCTAAAGAATTGATTCCACTTGGTTGCTGGGAATCAAACTGTATAGAAATTTCTGAAGATTTAATGGCGTCTAAAAAATCAATTCTTTCCTCACTTAAAAAAACACTAACGATTATAAAAAAAAACTCCGTTCTCCATTCCAGATTACCCAAAAAATGGTCAATTCTTGTTGACTCTTCTTGGAGTCGAACTCCTGGAGGGTACACTTCCCTTTCACTCCATGATTCAAAAGGAAATTCGGCAATTCTAATTACTCCTTCATCGATTCAAAATGATATTGAAACCACAGCAATTGTCGTACATGAAGCAGCTCACCTCGCACATTTAACAATAAAGCCCAATGAAGAATCTTGGATTTTAGAGGGTCTTGCACTTCTATTTGAAGAACTCGTTGTACATCGTCCATCTCCTTATGTTTATAATGGATTTATTTTTCCTGAAACATCTTTGACAGCAAGTCTTGATGTACATCAGTCAGATTACCGTTTTGGAGAATCTGAAGCGGCCCAGTACGGACATTTGGCGCAGTATTTTAGTTATATTTATCGTCTGTGTGGACAATCAACACTCATTAACAATTTACTCGATTCTAAAAATTCAAAAACAGGAATTTCACTCATGGATGAGGTACTACCCGCATCATCAGATCAATCCCTGATGTGTAAAGATTTTAAATCTAGCTTTAAAGCATTCTCTTTAGCTCGAATCAAAGGATCCCAAAACTCATGGGATAAAAATGAATCTATTTTTTTAAGTCAACAACCCATTACTATAAGAGAGTGTCCAATTCAAAAACTTCCTTCGTGGTCCACATCTGTCTATCGCCTCAGGTCCCAAAGCTGCACTCAAAAGCCTAAAACAAAATGTGAAACGAACGAAATTCCTTGGGGTGCTTCTCGTTGTATTCAAATTCATTACTCAGAAAAAGATTTTGGTTCCCATAGCCACTCCCGTACGTGACAAATCAACACCATTTGCTCTTTGCGAATTACCATAATAAGAGCCATAAAGACGAATGAAGCTAAAATCGATAAATGCTCCAACTTCAAAACCAGATCCACTTAAAACTCCAATCTGACTGGGAGTAGAATCAAAGTAATAACGATATCCCCCATCAATCCCAAAGAATTTGAGAATGTAGATCGAACTCCATATTCCGGCAAAAGGATTTCTAAAAGAAGGGTCATTGGCAAGAAGGCTGGTTCTCACTCCCCCCTCCAAAGTAATATTTGTACCTTGAGCATGATATCCAAATATCCTTAACTTAAAAGCCAACAACCACCGTTTTAAATCTTCATTTTGATATTGAAACTCAAGCCCAAAGATTGAAGCATAGGCAGCAGCAATAAATCGAGATCCCGGTTGATTTCCCGTTCCTTCCAATTGATAAAGCCGATATTCACCACCGATATAAAACTCGTAAGGAGAGGGTGAATGAAGTGCGAGCCACAAGTCCATCATCCTCATTCGATCCCTTTGATCCAACCAGTCTGCAAGACTCCATCTGGATTGTTTTTTCTCTTCTTGCTTGTCTACAATAAATGTAAAAACATCAGCTTTGACTGGACTTGTTTGAAAAATAATCGATAGACCAATAATGCAGATAAAAGTTTTTTTAAATTGAAATGATCTCATAGAGGGATCATAACAAAAAACCCTGGCTTCTCAATCATTAAGAAGCCAGGGTTCTGATTGAGATAGAATCAGACTTTACTTAGAATCGACCACCAATTCCAACACCTGCTCGAGGGCCGACAGCGGTATTTTGAGCACCAGTGCTCTCTACTTCCTCTTTGAAAATCACGGTTCTATTTGAAATTTCAGCTCCTCCTTCAACATAGAAGTAGAAACTTCCTGATGGAACTGGAGAAACCTGAATTCTTCCAAGTACATTTCCTTCAAATCCTTTGCTAATCGTTGCAATATCTCGTCGTTTTTCATTTTTACCATCTAAACCGAGATATTCTTCAATACGACCCGCTTCTTCGGCAAGTCCTGGACCTTCTGGAGCAACCGCATTAGTCACCGCTCTTCGAAGAGAGGCATCCAAACTGAGTTTCACGATTTCTCTAGAGTCCTCAAAACTTCCTCCAAATTGTCCACCTAACTCAACAGAGGCCGGATCACCGTATTTTGGGCTCCATAAAATCCCATACCTTCGGTCAACTCGGTTTAACTGAACAGTTGGACCTGCATAACCCGTCACAAAGTGTCCACTTCCCACTTCAGTTTCAACAAGGGCTCCTGCAGAAAAGCCTCCACCGACTTTTGCTCCGTCTCCTTCAAATCGTCCTCCGATATAGAAACCAGCTAAATCGTTATAAACTTTTCCTCCACCAAAATTAAATCCATAAGTGATCGCAGGAACTTTCTCACAGTCAAAGCTTGCGGTTCTCCCAAAACAGTACCTAGAATCAGCATCCGTGGTTAAAACAGCCTGAGCTTGAGCTTGGTACGGATCCGTATAATCATTGTCCGTTCCTTCACTGCTTCCATCAGGGTTTTCACCACATTGTATACTTCCATCTGGATTTTCTTGTTCATAACAATTCGGTGTATCTTCTACGGTTGGTTGTTCTTGAGGAGTGGTTGATTCTCCTGGAGAAAGCCCACCGAGTTGATGCTGAGGTCGTCTAATCTTCGGACGAGTGCTTCGACTCATGATTCCCAAATGACCGCCCCAATTAATAAAGCCTCCATCACCAAAACGTTTCAAACCTTTGTATTTGATTTTCATTCCGTGTTGATGTTGTTTTCCACCCTGAAGGTCTCCATTTCCTGGGTGAGCCATATAGTCATACCCAGCTTCAAATTGTTGCTCTAAGTCATCGCGGATATACTCTCCTTTTGGTGCTTTTTTAGAAGCACGATAGGTAGGACGAGGAGTTCGACTCGATCCGTATCCAGGATCTGATTCGACATCTCCTTCAGAAGAGTCCCCAGAAAGACAAATCACGTCTCCTGTACTTTCATCGATTCCCGTTCCATTCGGACAACGATCCGAGGTTGAAACATCATCTAAAGGTCCCATTTGATTTGCATAACTGATCGGACTCGACCCCATTATACCCACTGCCATCATTAAAATTAATTTGCGATTCATTTCTCTCTCCATTCTTCATTTCTTCGGGCTGATAAAACGAAATAGAGAAAATCATTCTTGAGTTCTCCATTCTGTCCACAAAATCCGCATTGAAGTTTGATAGATAAAGGAGCAAAGAGAATGCCAAAATGAGAGATTAAAAAACAGGGAGTTAGAACGATGTGTCTTACAAAAAAACAAACAGGTGTTTAAAACTCATACAGTGTCCATTAATAAGCCCGTTCAGTTAAGTGTGGATTAAAGAGACATAGGTAAGAGATTATCTGTAAATATAAGATAGATCTAAGAAAATTAAGTTGAAGAGTTCGGGTATGATGTTTTTTACACAAA
>PBMP01000098.1 GCA_002722705.1 Pseudobdellovibrionaceae bacterium
CCCCCGCCATGATTGTTGGCCGAAATGCCCTCCACTTCCATGCGGAGGTCGTTGGGGCTGACATCACCTTCATAAGAAATACACTTCACTTCGCCGGTAAGCGAAACTGCGCAGACATGATGCATCGATGTTGAAATTAATTTTGATGGCAGTGTAAAGGGATACACAGAATACCACGGATGAATGCAGTGTGGTACAGAGTTGTCGAGCCGGATGACGCAGATAAGATCGGAACCAACAGACACGGCGGTGGCTAGCGGTAAGCTGTCGTGATTGCTTAATAGTTCCGCTCCCCAGCAAACTACGGAATTATTATCTGCCAGGATTGCGCACGCCGCTGCTTTCCCCACGGAAAAATCTATAACGGGAAGGGTCGGGGTGTCGTCGACCACTTCTGTCGTGTCGCCATAGCAGCTTAACGTGCCATTCTCGCGGTGCTGAACACACAAATCGTGGTTTCCCACCGACACGTCGGTGGCGTTGTACGCGCTGTTGTTCAGAGAAACTTGAGACGATGTATCGCCCCAGCAGTGAACACCATAAGTGGCCGTCACCGCGCAGATGATAAAGTGGTGGCCAGAAACAGCAATAACCGGCCCCAGCCCGGGTGGCATGTTGTCCACCAGCGAGCCATCTCCCCAGCACACCAGCTCATCGTCGGTTGCGTTCACAACACAGGCTGTTTCATACGTGGATAACACTTGAGTTACCCCGTCTGAAAACGTAGGAATCGGGATGCTGGAGTAAAGAGACGGGCCCCAGCACTGAATGTATGAGCTAGTATTCTGCACAACCAACTCGGTCATTGTCATAGCGGTCGGCTCGGCCGTTGGCTCGGCCGTTGGCTCGGCGGTCGGCGTAGCTTCCTCGCCAATGGCGCAACCTCCAATCAAGTTGGCCGAAATTCCGTCCACGGTTTCCAGATTCAATCCACTGGGACTATTATCGCCTCCCTGGTAGTAGCATGTGATTACGTCGGCGGTCGAAACTGCACAAACGTGATGCATTGTGGCTGAGAGTAGTTTCGTCGGCAGAGAGAACGCAAAATCAGAATACAGGTCATGAACGCACTGTGGGACAGAGTTGTCAAGCCGAATGACACAGATAAGATCAGCACCAACAGACACGTCAGTCGCTAACGGCAAGCTGTCGTGTCCGGTTGGTAGTGCCGCTCCCCAGCACACCACCGAGTTGTTCGCCAGGATTGCGCACGCCGCTTCCTTTCCCACATCAAAGTCAATTACAGAGAGAGTCGGAGTGTCGTTGACCACCTCGGTTGTGTCGCCATAGCAGCTTAGCGTGTTGTTTTCGCGGTGTTGAACGCACAAATCGTGGTTTCCCACCGACACGTCGGTGGCGTTGTAGCTGCTGTCGTTAAGAGAAACCTGCGAGGACGTGTCGCCCCAGCAATGGACACCGTACGTGGCCGTCACCGTGCAGATGATAAAGTGGTGGCCTGAAACGGCGATGACCGGCCCCAACCCGGGCGGCATGTTATCCACCAGCGCGCCCTGCCCCCAGCACACCAGCTCCTCGTCGGTTGCGTTTACGGCGCACGCTGCTTCCTGCGTTGAGATTACCAGGGTTACCCCGTTTGAGAACTCGGGAATTGGGGTGCTGGAGTGCAAAGACGCGCCCCAGCAATAAATGGAAGAGCTGGCATTTTGAGCAACAGTCGACGCCGATGATGCTGCCGCAGCTACTAATAGCTGCAACATGGTTGCTATACCGCTCAGCCCCTTCGCCGAATATAATACGTCACATCACAAACGAAAGGATCACCCACCACAGCTCTAGCGGAAGAAGGGGAAGCACGGGTCGCCCGTCCCGGGCAGAAGTTATAGTTGATGCCTCGATAACGGTTTTGGCCAACAACCGCACGTGCCGCGGCATGCACCAGTGAGCCCGCTGCGACCACACGCACCAGTTCAGGGCAAATCTGGCAGACACGTCGCTGAAGCGCACATGGGCCGGCCGCACCGCCATATTCTCCAGTGCCCGCTGAAAGAGCGGGCGGTCCGGCTTGACACGCAGCAAAATCTCCTCTATTTTTGGTAACTTGCAGTGCATCTCGTACAGCATCCGAACGGCCGTTTGCGCCGGCGTCTCGTTGTCGTCCATATGACGCTGCTTCAAAATGGTCTCAATCGATTCTGTGGCCAGGCACCTGCCACCGGTCGCAACCAGGTTTTTGGCGGCCACCGGCAGCGCGTACCGCATCGCTAGATCCACCGGAGACTCTCGCACCGATTGCGACCACAGCACTGTGTTTGGATCTGCCCCCGCCACCAGCAGCAAACGGACGCACTCCTCGTACCGGCAGCTGAGAGCCACCTGCAACGGCGGAAACTTTGTGGATCGCTCGGTCCTCACAATCCCAACCACCGGCTGGTTGGGGTCCGCTCCGCCCCGCAGCAGCTCCGCCACCATCGCAGCCACGTCTGTGTCTGGCCACCCCTGATCGCGTCCGCGCCAGAGCACAATCCCAATCGGAGTCACAGCCGGATGCGGAGCATTTATCCCCAAACACCGATCGTTGAGCCGATAATACCGGTTAAGATCCGCCGCCATCAGCGCAAGCGGATCGAGCAGCTCTGGGTCACCAATGTATGCCGCCATAGCCACCGCGCAGTTTGCCGGCATCAGTGTCGCTGCCGGCAGCTCGAACGAGACCGACGGCACCCGGGTTCGAAGCCAGCGCACCATATCGTACTCGGAATTCATCATCGCCGCCACAAGCGGGGTCAACCCGGCAACTGACATGGTGTCGTAGGGGATGCCATGCGCCTCGTGCAGATACTCCACAATCTCAATGTTGCCGTGAGCCGCAGAAACCACGATAGGCGGAATAGTGGCCAGCGGCGTCAACCCGTCCATGTGGTCTCCCAGAAAGTGCCCTCCCCGAAGCAACGTGGGCGGACACTCAACGAGGCCGGGAGCGGCCATCAGCGTGGCCACCGCCTCCAGGTTGTTGCCGGGACCCGCAGCGGTCTGTAGCAGCCCTTCGCCCGTTGTTGTCCGCGCGTTGATGAACGCGCGCCACCCTTTCGGCAACGGGTTTCCCTGGCTCACCGCATGAAACAAGGCGTAAACTTCAAAGTAATCCAATGGAACCGGTTGCTGCACAATCGGAACGGTGAAAGGGGCTGCCATGACACCAAGGAAATTTATGCTAAATTGGCATTATTCGGCTAAAGTCAAATTATACCGTATATAAATTTGCAAAAAAAAACGATGATTATACGACAGTATATTGGAAAAGCGTACATCCATAAACATCAAAAATATTTAGCACTAATAAAAAACACGCCTAATTAAACATGCGTTGCCCAATCGAGGGAGACTTAGTTCGGTTTTTTAAGGACGATGAAGATTACCATTCATTATTCAAGATAGTCAAAGCAGACGTAGAGGACGGCGAAAAAAGTCGATGTTGGATTTGGTACTTATACCCTTACACAGAACGCGATGCAAAAACGGTAAAAGAAGCATGGAAACTTAAACATGTAAACGTTCAATGTAATGACAATGAGCTGAAACAACTCTTTAACATGAACAGGTTTGAAGATTTGTTTCGATTTGTCAATTACAACGAAGATGGCACGGAACGAGAATTGTCATTTTTTGGGGGCGATTCACAAAGGGTGGATTGGTGGCGCGCAAAATACAAGTACACTGGCTCTAAATTACATGCATTTAACAATGTAGAACAAAACAAGCTTCTCCGAGACAGGGCAGTTCGACGGTTGAACCGCATTGCAGGGGATGAGCCCTCTCCATCCGGAGGCGCTGCTGCGGCCGACGATGTGTGGTTTCGCGGGACAAACGGATTTCGAGTAGCGTGGTGTGTACTATTCAACAAGTCCAGATTTTCTTGGGATGAGATGCCAGCCATGCGCGTAGGAGATGAAAACAAAGGGTATTTATCCAAGGGAATTTCGATGACCTCCAAAAAAAAAGATGCCGAGGGATATGCACACCAATCCTCTCAATATACGCTTCCGCAATTCAGCACGTGTGAAAAGTGGCTTGAGCTTCCCAACGAACTTAAGGAGCAACGAGCCCAAGAGGCCTTCAACAGCGGCAAAAAAGAGCATGAAGAAACCAACAAATTACTCTGGGCGATTCTTATGATTGCTGGCCGATATTCCGAGTCTGAGATCGAAATAATGTCTGATCGACGAACCATAAAACTTCAACCCGCCAAACTGCCTCGCGTAATTCAACGGTGTGATGAATTTTGTAGGGAAATTACAACAAAACTCAAGCCAGCACAATACGACGCAATTAAAATATTTTCTACACTTGGAGTAATTGTTACTGGGCGCCCCGATGGAAAAGAATATGGTGGCGGAGGCTTTTTAGACAAAGAGATTCGGCGCGAATTTATGGATATAAAATCCGTTGAAGTGGTTAAAGTAGAAGATCCCGCCGATGAACGCGCGTTCAACAAAATGTTTCCGAGTTTGGTTCGCATTGCAGGGGATGAGCCTTCTCCATCCGGAGGCGCTGCTGCCGCAGCGCCAACAGTATCACACCATGCGTTCCAAATTACTCGGAGACAACAACAAGGTGAAAAGACCACGCCGTCGAACGAAACAGCCATTTTATGTTTAACCACAAGAAGAATTGATTTAAAAAAATTAAAAGATGCAGTCAGGTCAATGCCGGGGTTCAAATTTATAGATACATATCCTGTGCATGTGTATACCGATAAAAAATCTAAAACAAACTGTCGATTCGGCAATCAAAACACTGTAATAAAGCCTTATCATAAGCCTGCATACAGCAATACTTTAAATACTACGTGTTTTGACATTATTATAATTGACAACTCTTATAAAGACGCATTTGTCGGCTCTGCCAAGTGGAAGTCCGCTATTTCACAACAATTAAAAATAAATGGCGTAGCGTGGGTGTTTGATACACTCTCACGTCATGCAACTCCCGTTTCGTTTTGTAAAGACCCTGCTAGCGCATCGTTTGTTGACATGTGCATGTAAATAAAGAACGCTGTTGTTTTTACACTTGCTTGTATTTCCATACACTAAAAGAGATGGTAAATGTAGAGTGATGGCGCACGTTATAAAACTTGTCCGAAAACAGCAGCCCGACGAATCTGTTTGTACTTCGGATCGGGTTTTGCTATTGGTGATTACCGACGCAGATATTCATTACAATTTGTTTTTTAGCCATCTGAAGAAGCTTTTAGGGTTTAAGTTTATAGACTCGTATCCAATTGATCTTTACTGCAACAAAGAAGTTGATTGTAGCGACTATGAATCCGTCACGTGTCAAAAAATTGAGTCTTTGCAAGAGCTGTCACGGGATATCAAATTTGATGCCGCCATAGTCGATCCAAAAAATGCGACAACTTACTTCAACACCAACTGGAAAAAAAAACTTCCGCGCTATTTAAAAATTAACGGTGTGGCATGGATTATAAACGCAGGGGACGCCGCTGCCACACTTAGGTCAAGGTTTGACGCGTCGCCTGTGACTGCACAAGTAGTAGACCCAGAACCCTTTCTTATTGGGGACCAGTTGCAAGTACAGCGCTTCAATGATGATGAGTATTACGACGACTATATTATTACGGAGTGGGTGAACTGTATTGTAAAGCAACAAAGGTTGTTTGAAACAAACAATTATCTTTTAGAGAACTTTAACGCGTTCTTTGTGCCCCCGATGTTACAATACATTAGTAAAATTCGATCTAAATCGCCCATGTATCAGACCTTGGAAGTGTTACACAATAAAATGGATGCCAACGAACCCATACTGTTTTTTATTCCTTACAATATCAATAAAAACCACTGGATACTAATTATTGTACAGATGAATCCCAAAAAGCACAGTGTAAAGTATCATGTGTTGGATCCATTGGATTCTGCCAAGAGCCGAAAAGCCATTTCAAAACTTATTGATCACAAACTAATTTATCAGCTCTTCAGCTTTGACCGCAAGTATTTGACCTCGAAGCTAGACCAAATTTCCGATTCTACCGTACGTCATTGGGATGTTCCTCAACAAAGCGATTTCGTTAGCTGTGGCCCATTTGTCTGCTGGTATTTGCAACGTTTGCTTTTATCGTTTATGGGACTTGTTAAATATGATATAAGCAAAGCCGAACTAGAACGAACGCGAAATGAAGGAGTTTTGGCAAGAGCTTATACACGCAGTTATGGAAGCCCAAAAGATAATAAAATACTAGACATTGTCGAAACACAAGATAAAGGAAGAAAAACGAAGATTGCAACGACCAATCACAGCATAGAATATAGATTAGAAAATGATATACCTCTTATGACCAATGTGTCACAGTTTCGGCAAGAAATGAAAGATCAGCTCACCCGGCACATTGTTACCCACGATGGAACATTTATTGATTCCTGTTTATAGATATACCACACAACTACCATGCCTGGGGTTACTGCTACTGCTGTCACCATGCGCGCCACTATCCGCTACGTGGTGGTGGTGTCAAGCTTGGGGTCAATCGGGGTCAGCAAGTGGGAAAACTCGCACTGCACCTATCCGGTCATCCAGTCGGTGTCCACCACCAAGGTCACACTGAAGGATGGAACCGTCATTGCCCTCCCGGTCACTGACTGGATAGAAGACGCTGTGTTTCTCTGGCGCCAGACGGCCGAAGTATGTAACACGATTCTAAAAAGTTTGCCACAGGAACAGGATCGGGCAACCTGACACCGCCTATAAAGTTGTTCGCGGCCTGGATGACCGCGTGCTGCTCCAAAAAACCCTCCCGCGTAGTCGGCCGCCGCGACTTGTCGACGCGCGAGGCCAGCTGCACAAAGCTGTCCATTTCGCTCCGGTCTTTCTGCGTGTCCTCAAAGTGCCGCAGCCGAGCCCACGCCATCAAGCACCCCGCGGCAAAATACATCCCGTACAGCATCACCTGGCGGTTCTCATGAAGGTGCTCGTAATCGGCACCAAACGGGCAAAAGGTTCCGCGTGCCGGTCGGAAAGACTTCTGCGCATCGTTCGCCGTGTCCATCACGTACAACGCATTGTAATCGATTACGGTGTATTCGGTCCCCGCCGCAATCGTGGGGTACCTGCCTCCGAGCATCACGTAGCCAAAGCGGTCGCGGCTCATCAACGTGTCGGCCGTCGGCGCCCGCTCAAATATTATCGTAATTTCCACGTCGTCGGTGAACGAGGGCCGCACCGATTCCACCGACAACAGCTGCTGCTGAAACGCGTCAGACTCGGCACCCACTATCGCGCAAATCTGCTGCTTGCACTTTGCAATTAAAGGCTCAAGGGTTTGGTTGCACATGCGTGAGTAGACGCCTTCGTAGATTAGCTTGATTACGGGGGCCGCGCACACGTTCGCGGGTTTCCAGTCCGGAAACGCAATCCCAATGTCTTCAAAGTCTTGGCACATGGTGGTCACGTACGACCCGAGCGCTTCCAGGGTTGTGTCGTCAAAAAAGCCTAGCGTTTCCAGCGTCGGGCCTTTGTACCGCATAAAAAGGTCGTTGTCCTGTATCCAGAACATGCGCCCAAGAGGGTGGCCCACCCGATCCAGCGCCCACTTGATTTCAAGCAGCTGCTCTTGCTCAATGGTCTTGTAGCCGGCCCTTTCAACCGGTTTAATGTTTTCACTATCGTACGGCTTGCTCAACACCGCTACGCCGTCGTCTCTGTTCCCAACATAGTACACCCCGGAGGACGAGCCCCTCCCAACCTCAACGTATTTAGGAGCCATCATTGTTGAGGTGAAGTTAAAATGAATACCAGTAAATGCTTTGATGCTATATATAGAGGTGAAAAATTGCCAACAAAAAATTGGACGATTTGGCAAAATATGCGGAATGTAAAGGGCGAAACCCTGCTCCACGTGGCCGCCGAATACGGTCGGGATGATGCAATCTGGGCGTTGATTTGCGCGTACCCTCACCTTGCAGCGGAATTTAGCGATGCGCTGCAACTGCCGGAGGAGCTGTGCTCCACCTCGTACGGGTATCGAATGTGCCGGCTGGTGCGCCGGTGGTACCTCTGCAACTACGAAGCCTTGTAGTATACTGCGCGGTACTCGGCCACCCGCACCAGCGCCACCAGCAGCCCGGTGGTGGCCACAATCGAGGCCAGCCCGGTGCAGCTGCCCACCCCGAGGTACGCCGTCGTGATGCCCGAGGCTACTACGGCGGAGGCAGGGGTTATTTGCCCCGGGTCGAACAGCGGGCCGAGTGCCCCTACCAGCACGGCTGCCGTAGACAGGGGCGGTATCTCAATGTCGGTGCACCACGCGGTGTCGTCGATGATTGGGAGGTACGGCGCAACCGCCACCGACACTCCGATGGCCACCGCGTTGAGCAGCTCCCCGGCCACCCGCCAGTCGAAGGCTTTTCTGTTCTGCGCGGTGCTGATCAGGTACCGGTACTTCAACACCAACCAGATGGCCGTCGCGGCGTAGAAGCCGAGCACAATCGGCGAGACCATGGCTTGAGCATGCGCGGGGCGGCCGCATATAATCTTATTGGCTTCTTGCCGGGCCGGCTACCATGATGCACCGCGCACACCAACCGCCGATCCGCAACGGCAAGGATTTGTTGCACCCGTTGCAGACCACGTCCAGCTGAAGCGGCAGCTCGGAATGGATTGCGTCAATGTGGATGGCGTGCGGCCTGGTGTCGATTACCCGGGGGATTTGGTGGGTAAAGCCAGGCGGCACGCCGACGGCCACGGTGCATAGCTGCCCAAACGAATCCCGGATGGTGTGCTTGATCGGGGTTCGCGCAACGATGAAGTGCCCGCTCGTCCCAATGGTGTAGCACAGCGGGCCAGTGTGCAGCGGTTCCGACTTAATCACGGTGCCAATGACCGTGTACACAGCATCCCGAGCCGAAGGCTGGTTCAGCGAGGCTTGGCCCCATAGCGTAATCAAATAGGGGTCATCGGGGAGCACCGCCGCGGTCAGAGTTTGTAGCCCGTCGGGCTGCCGAGCGATGGAGGGGGGGCCTATCGAAACTAGCGCAAACTGCATTGTGCTTTATTGTGGTAGAAATTACTCTCGATATACGACCATGCACGATATCGGATACCCGCGAACCACCGCCTCGTCAAATATCGGTTTTGTTAGCACGTTGCACTTGATAAGCTTCCCGGGCAGATAAGTAAATGGGCACTTGTGGGCCTTTCGCCCGGCTTTAGCAATCTTGCGGCCAGGCAAGGGCTTCGCCACAGTGGCATCGCCGTCGCCGTCGCCGTCGTCCAGCAGCGCCAAATCGTACCCGCTTTCGGTCGCCTCCACAATGCCAGAGGATGCAACTAGTGGTAGCAAGTCAATCTCGTTATTGGTGACGGCGGCCGAGTCAATCCACTCGGAGGGGATCACGTGAAACGTCGCTTCGCTGCCGCCCATCGTCGTCACCGTAACGCCTAGCCGCTGAATCAGCATCCGAACATACAAAATCCGTTGACTGCCAAACGCCACGTCCAACGCCGTCATCTCAAGCGCGTTGGTGCAGCTTAGGTCCGCCCCGCGATCCAGAATGACCTGCACCGTCGCACGCGAACCGCTCAACATTGCCAGCGTTAGGGGGGTTGCTCCTTTGGCCAGCGGCTCGTCTTCGCTGTCCCAATGGTGGTTGTCCCAGAAGAAATAGTTGAATCGCGGCCGGATGGGGCCACACGCGACAAACGCTGGTGCAAACAAGTCGTACACGGTGTCGGGCAGCGGCTCGTTGATGTTGTCCTCGGTCAGCAGCGCCGCAACGGCGGTGGTCGCGTTGCTGAACAGCGCCACTAATAATGGGCTCATAGACGGTATAGAGTTTGAAAACACAACGGGAGCATCGACGTTTGCGCCAATCTTGTGCCGGTACCCAACCAGAATCGGAATCACCTCAAAGCACGGCGAAGCGCGCGCAAGCTCTTCTTGAATGCTTCGCTCGCCCAGCTCGGTCGTCGGGTCACTGTGAAACAGCATCAGATCCAAGAGCGCCACGCGAAAGGCCGGCTTCGCCCCGCGGCTGTTAAACGCCAGCTTGAGCACCCCGGGGTTGACGACGTTGCCGTTGAGCTTGAGGGCCATCCGGCTGAGCTGGATCGAGCCAAGCCGGATCGATTCGCACAGCAAGATCGTTTTCGTTTCCCGCGACACCTCAATCGATGGGTCGCGCAGAAACCGTTGAATGACCATGTTGTCTTTCAGCTCGTCGCCGATGCTGCCGGTGGACAGCACATCTTTGATTTGTTGCAGCAGAGCCTCACGGGAACCGGGCATGGCGGTGAACTGCTATTTGGGATGAATGAAAATGTGCAATGTGAGCAAAATAACGGTATTTTTATTGCCAAATTAGCAATTTATTTTTATCGGCGGCACTTTTGCAATGGTCGAGCCCACCGTCGAGCGCTCCGCCACCTGGACGAGAACTGGGCTCGCCACCACGTTCAACATGTTGATGCGGGGGAAGGCAGTGGACATGAACTCGCTCATCTTTTCGCAGGTGGGGCAGGACGGTCGGATGGCGCTGCATTGTCTCGCGGCCGGTGGGCTGATTGGGTTGCTCCGCAAGGCGTACAACGCTGGCGTTGATCTCATCGAGGAGTACCCGGTGCTGTGGAGGATGCGAAAAAGTCACGGAATTCGGCCGGGGTATCCGCTCGCCAGCGTTCACCCCATGATCGTGGCGGCGGGCAGCAGGAATGCGGGGACGTTTGAGGTTTTGCGGTGGTACATCGAGGAGCGTCGCGAGTCGCCGTTGCGGCTGTCGTGCCAGAACATCTCCGCGCTCCACTGCGCCATCGCGGCAGGGTGCGCCGACAAGATTCGCTACTTGATTCCGTTGTATACGGACCCGCGCCAGTTTGATCAGCACAGGGGAGGGACGGTGGCGCTGCCGGTGGCCACACTGATCGCGTGGGCCGCGTACTCCGGCCAAATCGAGGCGGTGCGCATGATGGTCGCCAGAGGCGCCAATATTAATCGGTACAGCCCGGCCCCGGAAGATTTGTGGCCAAACGCGTGCAGATTTGTCAGCCCGCTGGTGGCCGCGATCGTCGGCATTGCAGAGCGGAAGGAAAGCGGTGGAGTTATCATTGCAACACTGCTACAGCTGGGGGCCAACCCGAATCAGCCGGGAAACGGAATTCGAAAATCCACAGACTCGCAAAAGGCGCTGCCGATCCAGGTCGCCATCCGGCTGGGGCTTGCGGACGTGGTGCTGTCGCTCGTCCGGGGGGGGGCGGACCCGAACAAGCTCAACGGAGGCTTTGCGTACAATCAATACAACATGACGTGGTACGCCGTCACCCATGCCAACGTCACCGAGATGCCGCTGGAGATCATTGACATCATGGTGGCGTTTGGGGGGGCCTGGAACCGCCACCAACAGGACGTCGTGGGGTTCAAACACGCGCTCCGCAACTCCAGGGCATACAACAAGGTGCTCCAAATAGAGATGTTGCGGTGCAGCCTACGCCGCGTCGACAGCTTCTGCAATGCACTGGGGTATCCAGAAGCCGCGTCTCTCCGCTTGGCTCGGAATACAAGCTCGCTCGCCTATTTGGTCAATTGGTGGTCCCCAGAGTTTCTGATGAAACATGCCGTCTGGCGGTTCGAGGTTCACCACTTGATGCCGCCGCAGTACCGGCGCGTGGTGCGGCTGCTGTGGTTGATCAGGACGAAAATAAAGCTGGAGTCGCTGCCGACCGAGATTTGGGGGCACATTTTAAGCTTTCTAGATCGCGCCGCGTTTGCCCACACCTTGGGAGCGTAATCCATTAGACAGTGTTTAGTAGTTTTCGAGTGGAGATGTGGTTCCCTCGGCGCCCGTGCGTCACGGACGGCACAAGTGGCCACTTGCCTCTGGAGAAATCCCCAACAATCCAGTCGGCGGGCTGGACAAGGTGGTACGAGAGCAGATGAGGGCTAGGGTCTGCTTGTGGTAAAAATACAAAGCACAATGTTCCCTGGCCGGAGTACCACTTTCCGACCCCGTAGCACGCCGAGGCCCCCGTGTGCTGCGCCGCAGCAATCGCTTTGGGGAGCATTTTCGGGATCAAAATGGCGTCGTTTTCAAGCCAGACCAGCGTCGCGGTCGGAAACATTTGTCGTGCTTTGGTCAAGCAGGCCCACATGTCCAGCGCGAGCTTGGCCCGCCACAATACTCTGGGCCTTGGATCAACACCGCAAAACTTTCCGCGTTTGCAGAGAAAGTCGGCGGTAACACTATCATTCCACCGATAGAGCGCGGTGTGGTACTCTGTGACTGGCATAGGAAACGCGGTGGCCCGCCCGGTCGGCTCGTACCCAAACACAACCACCTCGTCTATTGCGCTGCTGGCAACTGCCGCAGAGACAGCGTCGAACACAATGGACCCCGGCCGCCACAGCGAGCAGAACACTGCCACCACAGCTGCCATTTTGCGCTACTGGTACAGATTGCTGTCGAATATACTTGCCACCGAGGCACTTTGCGGGGCTGTCTTTGCTGTAGAGAACTGCGGCAGCGGCAGCGGCAACGCCACTTTGAATCACCATGCACCCGGACGTAGTCAAAGCGTTGTCTTGGTCCGATAAGTCGGCCAGGAAAAGGTTGCTGCGAAAACTCGAGGAAAACAACGTCATCACGGCCGCCGAAGCGGCCGCCGCAAACGTGGTGATCCAGATTCGTCACCAAATTCATCAGCAGGTTCAAGCGAAAGGAGGGCTCGACCGCCAGGATGCCGCGCTTAATGATTTGCGGGAACAGTTCCGGCTGTCCCGCACGCAGTTCAAAGCACTGTGCAAAATTGCACGCGTCTGCATCGCAGATGGGAAATGGTACGAGGACCTGGCCGTTAAACTTAAGAGCAGGCAGTACCAGGTCCCGCGGAAAACCATAAAACAATATGATCATTTGAAATTGTGCATGCTCGTGTCTGCGTAAAATCACGGTTTAACTTGTATAGGGGGGGGGGGGAGGAGAGAGGGTATACCATTAATATATTATATTCAATTTAATAGTTAAAATATTATATATATATATAGTAAAAATACCTACCCAGTCACTACATAGGGATGTGCCTAAATCGAGAATAAAGTCTTTAGCGTGACCCCTTGCTCGCCCACCCCCCCCTGCAACTATGGATTGGTGAAACCAAGTTGAGACGTTAGAGTGCAAGGTCAGCAAAAGCTACTTCAGCAGAACGAAGTTGACGAGCGTAACCTCCACCACCGTAGCCAGCACCACGTTCATCGGCAAATGGTATGTGCTTATGTGGTCGAGTTATGGTAACAAGAAGCGTTCTTTCTCCTCGGAGCACTTCAGACAGGCTAATATCTTTTTGCATTCTGAAAAAATCATAAAACGTTTGGTTCCTTTTGTTGAGACTATAAGGGGTGTCAAGTGTATCATCGCCACTAATTACCAACGTTCCAGGGGTTTCAAATGTACGTGCTGGATTGCTTTCCAACGTTATTTTCTGTTTAACATGCTGCCTACGCCCATCTATCGACACCTCAACGTATACAGGTTTAAAACAAATTAGTTTATTTTCCGCATTACGCAGTAAACCAAAACAAGCAATCCTAAATGCCTCTTCAACTTCAGGCATTTTAGCAAGTGCTGGGTCCAAGTTAATAAGGTCCGTTTCATTAATAAATCCAAATAAACCGTAAAAGCCTGCTGTTTTTATAATTGATACTCTCGAACCGCTTGTAGTTGTGCCGCTTGCTGGAGTTGCAAACGCTCGATTTAAAAGTTGAGTGCCCGGCGACGGATTTAAAAGCCGTTCATTGTTTGATGCAACTGCTCGATAATCTTCGCTTTTCATAAATCGCTGCCATCCTTTGTTAAACCCACTCCACCCATCGAGCAACGTTATTGCAAAGCACTCAAGGTTTTCAAGCGCAAATGTTTTTGACAGCTCAATTAGATCAGGTAACGGCGTATTCGCATCTTTTGCCACTTTTTTGAAAGCCTTTATTGTTTTTGGATGCGTGTAGTAAAAATACGAATCCAGAACACCCATTGTAACTGGCGGTATTGACCCGTCACGCTTTTTGTGAAACTCTGCAAATTTAAGCCGCAAGATGTTATGATACCGCGAACCAACATTTCTTTCGTACTGTTTGTCATCTTCATCTTTTTGACTGTTTACTTGATGCTCTACTTGTTTTTCCTCCCATGCATCAAGCTTAGATGATCTTCCTGCAGTACTTTTTTTTGTATTTTCAATGTATTCGTACTTAATTGAATTTATTGGCTTACCTTCATCATCAAAGTCGGTTTCTAATTGACCATCTGCGGTCTGAAACAAAATTTCAATATCCCAATAATAGATAGGCGCTCCTCGACCGGTTTTACGAATAAACCGTGCAAAACACGTAAGTAGTTGATTATCGGACTCGCCCAATTCATACCTGGCGGAAATCATGTCTCTAAACTCGCGTGCTTTGGCATCCCAATAAGCTTGATCGGTCGCCATGGTGCTGCTTTGCATGCGGTGCGCAACTTGCGATATACTACACACCATGCTGGTGACACCCTATTCAAATCGTTATTTAATGACAAAATTTAAAAAAAAATTACCGTCTAGACGCGCCTGCCGATGTCATCATAGCAAAAAGGGAACCCGCTGCCACGTTTCCAATTAGAGACTGTACTCCGGCCGCCAGCGAGTTTTTTGCTACTCCTGCTCCGGTGAAGCCAATTATCAACAATATGTATGAATACAACATGACGTGAACCAAAGTGTGGTGTCGACAATTGATGCGTTACACAAGTTTGCTGAAAGTGCAACAATGCCAATGTTTATTCGATTAAAGCATCAACTGTTCTACCGACGAAGCTTGCGACTTTGGGATCACCATAAACAACGCAACCACCATCCACAAGCTCATAAAGACCAGCGTCGCAACGGCCAGGTTGAACTGGTGCCCGTACTGCACCCGAATGGATCGGCTTCCGTCGACGTTGTTTTCCGACTGCGCGGTGGCCTTGTGCAGCCGACCGTAGTCGACGATCATGCACAGAAACACAAACAACGAGACTGCGGCTGCGTCGAGTACAAACCACGGAACGATTGTCTTTATTTTAAGCTGCATGATTTTCACCGATGGCACCATCTTGTCCCGGAACGCGGCGACCAGCGCAAGAGTCAGTATTACCACCGATCCGTACATCACGCTGCCCATGGTGTGGATTGCCTGGCATCGGCCGTGCAACGCTGCCACGTTCCGCTCGTTTGAGCACGGCGACGACTTGTCGTCCCACCTCAAAAACGTGGTGCTGGCATTTATCCGTGTGCCGTACCGGTGGATCCCGTACGAGTCGACGATCCCCGAATTTGCAGACTCAATGGTTTTTCTCACAATGCCGTTGTCTAATGTTTCTATTTGATCGCAAAACAGCGTGAACCACGCCAGCAGCACCGTCAGCGCAAGCAGCGCAGTGTAGGTTCGATGCATGGTTCCTACCCACGTGTTTGGGCATGCATTTGCCAGATATAGGTTTACTGTCTAAAACAACAACAGCAGCCCCATTTGTGACATTATTAAGCGGCTATCAATTTTTGCGTGGCGTCTGAAGGGAACGGAGTCGCAGTGGGCCACAGCAGCGCTATTGCCGAGCCTGCCCACACCACCACCGTCACCACGGTGGCAACGGCAAACGACATCTGGCGGCCGTACGACACCGTCGTTGCGGTTTCATACTCAATCTGCACGCGCTGCGAAAAGTGCAGCATGCGGCCATAATCGACCACGGCAACTGCATACAGCAGCACAATTCCCATCAGCGTTGACAAAAACCCAAACGCAAATGTTCCGCCGACTCCGGCAAGCGACTTGCGGGTGGGAAAGAATCCAGACTCAAACCAGATCATCCAAATGATCCCAAACACAAATTGAAACACAAGTAAAAACGAAGCGATGATAGAAAGATAATGCAGATCTTGCGTGAGCTGGCACTTGTCCTGTAGGATTCCGCTGAACGCGTAATCGTGACAACTAATCTGCCTCGACCGCTGCGTCAACGACTCGTACGTACGCATGCTGCCAATACTTGCCGATAGGGTGGACAAGTCGACCCGGATAAGCCCAGCATCAACATTGTCGGCGTTATCGCTCATCGACGTCGCGCTGGCTAGAACAAAGACCACAAGGATCATAACGAGGTACACCCAGCTGGCCACCGATTTCCAGGCCTCCATGATGCCGCGTTTAATAAAAGCAAGACAACGAAAAGGAAATACGCGTGCTGTGCTCCTTAACATCACGCGGTGGCGTTTATCACCCACGGCGGGTTGACGGCCATAAATTTGGGTGCCACGGTTTTGCTGTCCCAGTCCGCCTGCTCGGATGCCACGCTCTTGAACGCGTGCGACTGCTTGAACGGCAGCGTGTTGTAGAAGGCGTTGGCCTCGGCGTTGGTGGGACGTACCGCGCCTTCGACCCACCGCACGCTCTTAACCTGGAGGCCTCTTCTCGCCAGCTCTGTGTTGAGCACGGTATTCACCTTCCCCGCCGCGTCAGTCGTCAGCAGCGTGCGCTCCGTGTTCAAAAAGCAGACCTGCCGGATCGCCGCATCGATTTCGCCGCGAACAAACTCGTCGATCGATTGCTCGGTCTTGAACTCGTTGACAAGCTGCACGGCCAACTCTCTGTTCGAGACCGCCCACCGCACCCTCACGCTCGGCCACTGGAGCTCGGCACCATCGTAGGTGTTGCAACGCAACGGGCGAGGCCAACACGAACGCTCCAGCGTTTTGGGCACCGAGTACGGGAGCAGCGTGGTGGCGACCACCGGGGACACCGCATACACCCCCGGCCGCAACGACTGGCCCACCGCACTGGTTCCCAAGAACATGGGCACCCCCAGAAACCCCGGGGGCACGTAGACGGTGGAGATCCCCGCAAAGTACAAGCCCGCCGCCACCCGGTCCCAATACGGGCTGTCTTCGCAGAACACCTGGCGGTAAGCGTAGAGCGAAATCCCGGCAAGTGTCAAGGCCCACATGGCTGTAAAATTGTGGAGTCATGATTTCTCTCTATATTCCACTTAATAAAAATTGATTACTTTGCATTTTTGCCCACCGCACCATGGCCAACTACCTCTCCGAGTGCTACGAGCCGCTCGACCCCGAGTCGCACTACATTTTGGTTGCGCTCATGAACGACCGGCTGCTCAACCGGTCGTCTGGGCTGACGGCGCTGCGGCTGGCCAAGATTCTGGGCCCAAAGTGCAACCGAGACCTGCTGCCGTATGCGCTGAGGTCGCTGATGGAGCGCGGAATCATAGCTGAACAGCCATCAAAAGAGTACTCGCTGTCTGCCGACCCGGCGGCCGTGGACGCGTACCTCTACCGCTGCGATGGCCGTCTCCGCCGGGCCGGGGAGGTAGCACACCTGCCAGAGTGGTTTTAATTTTCAAATAAAGTATATGTGCATTTGTCGCCTTTAGCTAGCAGCCATGCTTGCCGTTGCTGCAATCTCGCTCACGCTCGCCTACTCGCCGCTGGACCAGACCCGGCTGGACTGCGATCTTGCCCCGGCGCAATATGGCTCGGTGCCCGGCACGGTCTCCGTCCCGGGCTACGCGGTGGAAGTGTACGGAAACAGCACGGCGATTCCCGGGGAACGGTATTACGACCCCATTGTCTTTGCCCACGTCGGGGAGGTCATCGTTTGCGCAGGCCACTTGTACGTCGACGGGGGAGCCCCGCGGTTCTGCACCGCGGGCGACATAAGCGGGGTGTGGTTCTGCCCCGATCCAACCGACTCGTCCAAGTGCTGGACGCAGACAGCGACGTCCACCAAGCTTTTGCAGTACCACGACCACCACAGCGTGGTGTGGCCCCGCCAAGAGCAGGTTGCCATCACCTTTGACACCCCCGAGGCCTTCAGCGACATTCAGGGGATGCTGGCGTGCGCGGCGCTGCTGGCGGTGGCGCTGGCTTTGAAGGCCTCGGTGCACATCAAGCTAGCGTTGAACTGGGCCTGCGCGATCGTGCCGTTTGTAGCCACGCAGCACGCGGTGGTGATGCAACCGCCGTGGACACTGGCACTGCTGACGGCGGCGGCCACCGCCATCGCCATCAAGATGTTCTACGCCAAGACCGCAGCAACGGCCGAGCGGCAGCTCAAACCGCTGCTGATGGCGGCGATTGCCATCGCGCTGCCGCACCGTGCCATTGGGATCCACGCTACGCTGCTCACGCGGCTGGTGATTGGGCTGGGCATCGGGGTGGTGACCGGGGCTCGCCCGTCGGTGAGCAACGCGTTGCTGGCGCTGTGGGCGACGGCGGTGCTGATCCGCCCGATTGTAATCATCGCTCTGATCGCCTCGAGCGAATCGCTTGTGGTCGAGCTCAAGACGGCCGCCGTTGGCGGCACGGCGATAGTCACCGGCCACCTGGCGCGGCACACCTTGTTGGTGTCGAACCGCAAGTGACTCAAGCCTTTCCGCCGTACTTTTTGGACTTGATCTTCTGCCCTTTGAACGCACCGCCAGTACGGGGGATTTTCCCGCGCGCTTTGCACGAGGCAATCTGCGAGAAGCCCCGCGGTTTAGCACAGCTTCGTTTCCGCTTGGCGGCGCACTTTGCGCACATGGAGTCTTTTTGTTGTTAAAGATACAACCTTAAATACCCAGTACAGCAGGCGTGGTCCCCCAAAAATAAATGCTATATCGGGTTGTCTATGGTGGAGACACAGCGCCAGTCAGCCAATGCGGTACAGCACGCACAATATCACCGCCGCAAGCGGCCCCCCCCGCACCATGTGGTACGGCTCGTTGGCCGAAGCGCGGCCGACGGCAACCACTGGCCCGGTCAAAGTGGTTGGGGTGCCCCAAGCTCTGCTGCAAGCGGCGCTGGTTGCGGCGTCGATCTGGAATCGGTTCGTGCCGGAGATGCAGCCGCGGCTGTTTAACATTTCCGAAAAGCTGCACAGCAACAATGTGGTGGGCACCATCACCTTTCCGTGCGATCCTCCTCCCCACATTTGCAACGTGACAGTCGACCCTCGGTACGAGGCGCCCATCAACGTGCTAGTCCACGAGTTTGGGCACGGGCTGGGGCTGCCGGCTGGGGCGTCGTCTGGGATTGGCTCGACGGTGGACAGCACCAACCACTGGGCCCCGCTACACGTAGATCCGAGAGAAATAATGACGGCCGTGATTGACCCGGAGCCTTACCTGGCCATGTACACTCTGCGGGCGATGGATGCATCAAGCCACCGCGGGTGCATTGGAGACTACCAATGCCCCGCCGGCTACAACTGCTACCCTACAAGCATATTCAACGGGCCCGGGGTGTGCGAACGCCCTGGCAGCACCATTATTACTTCTGCGCACGTCACCGACGATTACAGTTGGGCGTTTGCGGTTGGCGTGGTGATCTCGTGCGCGTTAGCCGGTCTCTTCATTGTGTTTTTTATTTGAAATTTGGAGTAATTTAATTATAATTGTTCGTACTGCAAGATTGGTGCTTGTGGCTGCACCAAAATTGCAGCAGACCCCAAGATGATACACAATGCTCCCAGCACCCATCCTTCCCACGAAACCGTCCACGGCCGCCGCACACCTCCTGCCAGCACAATCGTATGCATACTCAACACCCCGGCAGTCACGGCCAACGCGACCCAGCGAGCCCGTCGAGGCGCCACTGTCGCTACAACCACACCCACGAGTCCAATTCCCGAAAATGTTGCAAACGAGCCGAGCCACGCCGGCGGATGCCACAAATTGCTTTGCGACACGCCAACCAACGACGCCGACGCGTCGTACCCCGGGGCTCGTACTAAATATGGAATATGAAATGCAATCAACACGGCAATCACCGCTACCAACACCGTGTCCTGCGGTTCCACTTGCGGGTCGCGGTACAGCCGGAACCCAACTGCAAGCAGGCAAGTGCCGACAATGCCAATTATAATCTTGTATGAAGCGTCTTCAACAGTCGATTTAAAGGGGCGTTGCGTTGACAAGACCATGGTCGGCGCCCTGAAATTGGTGCTAAACGGCTTGGCCCGGACGAAAACAAGGTGGCCTACCTTCGCTTTCACCATTGGCCACCCAAAGTTTAGACGGCCGGTTAAAAGCTCAATTCCGGACACAATGTTTAGCTCAGTGGTTTCATCATATTTGTCAACAAACACCACTTCGAAACCGCTGTTGACAACTGAGGTAGGATTACACAGACCGCCGGCCAAAACGTCAACGTGGCCATCACGATTAATGTGAAGCACCTTTCCTACCAAAGACTTTGGGTTTTGAGCCATGCCATCTAACGGTTGCGTTGACAAATCCTTTGTGATCAGAAGCAGCTCTTCGCTGCCATCATTTAAACGTACCACAAAATAAGCGGTCGAATTTTTAGAGGTGTAATAAATGGGATTTGTTGTAATGTTGTAGCGCGGGGCGGTCACGTACGCCCATCCGCTTTCGACAATCAAGTACCAGGCGCAGCCGTACGCGTACGACACATCAACCACCATCCCGTGCGGCGACGCATACGACAAGAACGTTGACTGGCAACCACTTGGACTTGACCCCGTTGTGTTTACCGCAAAGACAGCCCCGTCGTGCGGTCGAAGCAGAAACACTGGCAGCGCATTCGCCGTGTCAATGAAATCCATAAAGGTAAATGAAAACACCATGCGCACATCTTTAGGATCTGGGCACGAGCTCAAGCGAACCGGTGCGCTGTCCCACACGTACATCTCCGACATTCTTTGCTCGGAAGCGGCAACGGCAAACACCGCCGCGTCTGTCTCAACGGCAGCGAGCGGCGAGAGCGATGCATTCCATTTCAGACGTGTAGATGTTTGTGTCGATACACTAGATAAGCGACGTTCGATGTAATTTAATTCAGAATCAAATTTCAAGAAACATTCGCCGCAATAAAACGAATTACCCACCAGCACATCTGCGTAGGCAAATCCGGAAAAAGCAAACGCGGCAATTAATAATTTCATTTTTTAATAGACGCTTTCAAGTCGAATATAGTTTAATTTTCAAACATCTGAGCATACGCGGTGGCCGTGTTCATCATGGCCCCTGCAAGTCCGCCAGTTGTGCCACCGCCAAATTTGCGGTACAAAGAGTCGTCCGTCAAAGTTTTACCGCCACAACCAGAAGTAATGCTCCAAAGAAGTGCATATAACAAAACCATGCATCCAAAAACACACGAAGCAGCCCCAAATCCAACGTTGTGCTCGTACGCATCGTTGGAGTCGTAGCACTGAATGCCCGTTGCGTTAATGTTTTTGTGATCCAGTTCAGCGGTGGGAAACCACTTTGTTCCAAAAATGCAGTTTTCATCAAATAAATGATCGGCTTGACGGCGGAAAAACGCTGCGCGAACGGCGTAAAGAATTGTTGTTAACCCCAACAGTAAATCAAAAACACACATTATTCGATCCATTGTTGTTTCACTAATTTTTCCTAGGTTGGGCATCATCATCCTCAAGATGAGCCCACCAATAAAAATTAAAAACAGTGTAAGAAACGTCCAGAAAAATCCATACCCCGTTTTAATGGTATTCAATCGGTCGACACACTCATCATCAATTTCGGTGCGATTGAACGGAACAAAACCTCCTCCTAGTTCACTGTGGCCAACTGTACTCCAATAATCAAGAAATTTGCTTACTTTGTTCCTTGCAAAATTGTAGTGGTACTTTTCTTCGGTGTAAATCTGACCGCTGTCGAGATCGTCGTCGGGCTTGTCGAGCACCAATTCCATCCGGGGCAAATTAGCGTACACTACAAACGACTCGTTTGATGGGGTAGCCCCAGTAAGCGTGTGAACCTCGCAACTTAAAACTTTGTGATCCTCAATGCGGGTCAACATCATCAGAAACCCAATGGTCAGCAGGGTGCCGGCAATGATGCGAGCTCCATGGTGAAGGTTGCCAAACATAGTTGGTGTATTGCTACGATCTTTATGGTGTAAATCATGGGTTCCCCATATATTACTATCTACGACAATGGCAACCCCCCGCGGGCCAGCTAAAAGATGCGCGAATCCGCTTGGCCGCTCGTTCGTCCGGTGCCGCCGTTTCCAGCTGGTACAGCCAAACCCCAAAAAGGCTGGGATTGCTGTACAGCTTTGCTCGTTGCTCTGCGTTGTACGGCAAATGGCGACGGGTTACGCAGCTGGCTAGCCGTGCGATGGCTTTGACGCACGGCGCTGCCGCTTCTTCGGCGGTCACCGGAGGAAGGGGAGTGGGGCTTTTTTGCGGCCACGCCCAGATGAACGCGCACCTCGTGCACGCCGATACCCCCCTTTTGGTCCCAGCATGTGTGCTGACGACATTGCCAACGCTATTGCAATTGCTTGTTTGCGCGGTTTTCCTTCGTGCACTAATTTTGATATCTTAATGGAGACGTTTGACTTCTTCCCTTTGCTTTTGGCCATGGCGCAGTTGTGTGGGCCGTTTACGCGTCGAATATACTGGCACGGGCAGGATGCACATGGTGCGTGTCGACTACAGCGACTACTACCTCTCCCCCAACAATTGGGCGCACTACAGCACAAATGCCGTCTCCGAGACTGTGCAGCCCGCCGGGCCGGCGGGGCTGAGCCAGAATGTGCATCATTTTGCACATGTCAATCCCAATGCGATTGGCCTGGTCAATCGCCTGGTCTTGAATTGCAAAGGCCGGCTTTACTCGCAGAATCACTTGTTTGTTGACTCTGACTTTGATTTTGCGGCCATCCGAGAGCCGAACCTTTTGGAACCGATGCCGACGGTTCACGGCGCGCTGGATTTCGTCAATGTTGAGTCCTAGCTGCACACAATCCGAGGCCGCTTGCTCTGAAATGTATAACGTCATTTTACTGAGGTAACATCACTCAAAGAACGCCGCAAATACGATACACGTGCTGCTCTAAACAGCGTTGCACACGACAGTCAACTGGAACGCAACCACACTTGAACGCACGGTTTGTCCACAGAAGCAAGCGCAGCGAGGCCCCCAGATCGTCGATCGCCGTCAGTGCCGGAGACGTGGGCGCGTTACAGCACAACACTCTAGCCGATGAAACGGACAGTTGCGAAGCTGCTCGATTGATTTCGGCACGGCAGGGACACATTGCTCACGTCATTAATAGAGAGCAGGTGCGGTGCCAAGTATTGACGTGGCCCCCGCTGGACAAACAATCGTCGTAGCTAATACACATACCGCACGGCTTGGTCACCGAGTGCACCACCGTCACTTTTTCCACAACGTCTTTGTTTGATTCCGACTTGACGGCAACAACCGCCAGGTCGCCAGACCCAGGGGTTTCCGTGTCTTTATCAAGAGCTTCAGTTTTATAAATGGCCGAATCCAGCGCCTCGTGCATCGATTCTACTTGCCAGTCCGCGTTTTCTACAGTAACCCATTTTGTGGCCCTCAACATTCCCAGTGCGCAGCTGTCGCAGCACTCCAACGAGCGCTTATTGACGGTTTCAATTGACGAGATCACAGCGCAAGTTGTGGCAACGTTTGCATCGAGCAACGCGGCCGGCGCCGGGGCCGCCACAGAGACTGCAAAGAGTACAGACAACATTGTATGCTTCCAATATTTAATGACTTATATATAATAATTCTGCGCGCTATCCCGACACCCACTCCGGCGAAGCCATAGCCTGGCAGTAAGCAACTCTAAAATCGTTCCACAGCCGCCGAGACTTGTTATTGTAATACTCTAGAAGGGACCGCAATCCCGGGTATCGCCCCGCCGACTGCCCATGCAGCAAGTATACAATTCGCGCCCTGGCGTTGATGCAAGCGCACCACTCATCCAACTTGTGCACCGCCATTGCCCTGTACACTTCGTTCATTGCGACTTAGATGTTTCCCTTGCAATCCTAAATACAATCACCGTTCTGTGTCAATTCGGCGCCGTTTCCTGTGGGTTTGATGCTGTCGACTGTAAAATCGCTCCAATTGAGATCGAAGTATGCTGTTAACACGCTTCATGCGCTGACGTTCATCTAGCAGTTGTTGCAGCACCACGTCGCCCGAATTCAACGACACCTTGCCATCCCCTTTCGCAATATAATACTGATCAATTGTTCCGTCGTACACCACGTGCTCTCGTTTACTCTGCTGGGCATACAATTCCCCCTTCATGTGTGTCAACGCCAGCTCCATCACCTTTAACTTGTCGCTCATCTCCAGTAGCTTCAAG
>PBMP01000099.1 GCA_002722705.1 Pseudobdellovibrionaceae bacterium
ATACAAATAATTCTGTAGTTTATGCAAATATTGTAAATAATAATATAATTGATCATATACATCAACGACATGGTGCTATTAATTTAGATGTAAACATTAATTATGCTTGTATGGGAAATAGTTGGAAAAGTACAAAAATTCCTATTAAAATACACAAGCAATTTATAGAAAGTATAAAAAAAAATGAATTATATAGATGGAAGTTTGATAGATGGGAATTAAATAATTATGAAAGAGTAAGCATAAATGCAATATGTTGGAAAGGTGGTGATATGAATAATTTTAAAGGAATAATAAAAAATGGAAAAATAATAAACAATAGTGAAGAAGAATGGATATCAGTAATTTATCCAAAATCTTCTAAAACACCTGCTGTTATTTGTGGAAATGCATTATGTGCACACGCTGGATTTTATACACAACGTAATGAAGAACTAGAAATACTAATTCAAGAATACGAAAAATATGTTTAATTTAATAATAGGGCATTTTAATCTTGAATGGGTTAAAATGGGACAATTTTTAACCCGTTGAAGATACATTAATTGATTATTTGTTATGTACTTTTAGGGTTAATTTGTTTAATTTGTTTAATTCTTCTTCTATTTTTATTTTTTGCATAATTAAATCTGTTACTGTTTGATTACAACTTAAAAGAGAAGAAATACTAGCTTCTAAAACACTAACTTTAAACTTTAAAAATTCTGCTTTATTCTTATGTTTTGGCGGCATATAAATATACAAATATATATACAAAAAATTTTTAAATTGTTTATATATTTTAATTAAACCCATATTTTATCCTCCAATAAATTATTACTAAGATCCATAAAGTGCCAACTAGGTACATTTATAATGGGTTGCGATGCAAATAACTCTGGTTTTGGTTTTGTCGGGATAATATGTGGTGGTACGCCTGCATTAAAAACAAAAACAGGATTGGGTTGTAGAGAAGCTATATTACTAAAAATATTGCTAGTACTAAGAATTGGTGTGAATTCAGTGTTTGGTTTAGATATACTTGACGGAGGAACAAATAACGGATGACCGGGCGATACAGGTGATGCCCATTCTGAATGTGATATGGCATGTGTATCAATTGGATTTTTCGACGCAGTGATAGGCGACGGCGTCTTTGGTTCAGCTAGAGTAAACTTGGTATTTGACCATATCAATGGGGATTTTTTTTTTGTCTTCTTCTTTTGACATTTAATATAATATTTATAATGTGTAGTGCATAATTTGAGCGTTTTATTATATATTTTACTGCAACTACAAGTATAACCTTTATTTTTTCCTTTTTTATAAATATAAGTACAGGTTTCATTGTTTGATTTTTCAGTAATAATTTTATTTATTAAAGGTGTCATAATTTTTTGAGCGCATTTTTTTGCTACTTTCTTTTTTCTTCTTTCCATAATTCTTGCATGATTTAAACAATAATTTTTTAGGCATTTTTTACCACACGGTTGGTTATACCGTTTTCCACTAATAAAAATATACGAACATTTATTTGGAAGATATTGATAATTAAGAGGCCAATTAACATAATTTATTTTTTCATAACCTTCTTTATACGGTAAAAGGCCATTTTGGATAGTCCTGCAATACGGACATTTGATTTGATGATTAGATAATTTTTGTATTTCGAGATGACTACTACATAAAGGAGGTTTTTGTTTCCGAACTTCATTCAAAATTGCCGAATAATTAAAAGAATGTTTACAATATAAAGTTACAGGATCATTTTCTAATGGCATTTTACTAATTAAACAAATATTTACTTCTTCCATATTATCATTCTCATTATCATTATTATTATCGCATAACATCTCTAGTAATGTTTGATTGAATTCACTAGTAGTTATATTTGTCATAAATATTAATTTAATTTATAAAATAATCTTTATATGTTTTATATATGACTTTAATTTTAGGAAGTATATGGTCTAAAAAAAATAACATTATTAAAACAACATATAATCAAATAAAAATAAGATCACAACCAAAAAAACCTAATGCGCTGAAAATCTCATCATCAGAAAAAAAACATACACGAGCGTATTGGGGTAATGCGACATGGATATTATTTCATACAATTGCAGCTAAAATAAATGATGATTATTATAAAAAAAATTATAAGTTTGTTTGGGATTTTATTAAACGTTGCTGTTCAGAATTGCCATGCCCTTATTGCAGAACACATGCAATGGCATATATAAAAACAATAAATATACGTCAAGTAATTACTAGAAGTCAGTTAGAGAGAGTATTATTTGATTTTCATAATACAGCAAATAAACATGCTAATAATCCTCAATTTGCATGGTCAAACATATCAAAATATAAAAAATCGCATACAAAAAATGTATTTATCAATTTTGAAAATAAATTTTTTCGTACGTTTTATAATTCAAGAGAATTTTCGCAATGGTTGAGAAATTCATTTAAAAAGGATTTTTATATTTTTCGAAATGCTGTTTTTAGGCATATGAACACCTAAATTTTTGTTTACCTAATTTGCATTGTTTTGCACCATCATCTTTTCCATAATAAATGTATGAAGGATTCCACGATTTTATAATAAAATACCATACTAAACCTATAATAGCACCTAATACTATACCCACGACAATATCTACCATTTTATCACAATATAATCGTTGTCTATAAAACATATTTAAAATAGCAGTAATTCCAAGTATTATAATGAATGGTATACCTGGATGATTGGGATTATCGGAAATACCCATTAAAATATATGCAAATGTAAAAGCGTGAAACATTGCATTCATTGAAGGCATACTGGTAGATGTTAATGTGTTATTATACCACGGACCTTCAAAAATACTACAATAATCTGGAATAGAATTCGCCGTCTGACCAGGATTTATTGGCCAATTTTTTCTTACCGGCGTTCTTTGAAATTGTCCCTTTCGACCTTGAGATATAGCTGTAGAATCATAATTATGAAAAATACTTTTTATCCCCATACCTGTAATATAATTAACTAAAAGTCCAACTAAATATATAACACCTCTGATATTATAGTCCATTGTCGATTTTAGAAGTAAAAAAGATGATATAAATATTGGAGAAATAAAGGTATAAAATTGTAAAATATTATTAGCAGAAAATGTCAAAGGCATATTTAATATAATATAGGATTATATTAAATTTATACAAATACAAAATCTAAAACCTGTTTAATATTTATAACATCTATAAACCTAATATCGCTAGGGATAATATTTTTATCTTTATACTTTTCAATTACTGTATCATAATCTTTTTTATTATCAAATGGATAAATAAAAGTTTTAATACCAGCACGTATTCCTCCTAAAATTTTTAATTCAAGTCCTCCTATTGCAGATACCCGCCCTTGCAAGTTAATTTCTCCTGTGATGGCGACATTATTTTTAATTTTTTTCCCATTAAATAAACTAAAAATAGCTATCGTTATTGCTGTACCAGCCGATGGTCCATCTTTAGGAACAGATCCCTCAGGGCAATGAATATGAATACCTTGTAATTTAGTTTTTTCAAACTTTTGTGTTAATTTCTTTTGTATTGTTTTTTTAGTTAATTTCCATGCCAAAGTTTTCGCTACATTCATACTTTCCTTCATGACATCGCCTTGCATTCCAGTTAATTTTAAATCCATAAAATTATTTGATGGCCAATAAAAACATTCAATTGGTATTATTCCTCCCATTCCCAAAGAATTTGCCCACAAACCATTCATTATACCAATTTCTGCTTCATTATGAATTTTTTTGTGTATAATCTCAGTCTTTTCTTTTAAATATTTAAACTTTATATCATTACAAGTTATATTTATAGGAATTTCTTTAATTCTTGTATGATTTAAAATTTCAAGATTAATTTCACTAATAATTTCGAAAAGTATTTCTTTTAGTTTTCTAACTCCAGATTCATAGGTATAATTTTCTATGATGAATTGCAAAACAGAATAATCAATAGAAATCATATCTTGCAGTCCGACTTTTTCATATATTTCTGGCAATATATATTTGTCTGTTATTTCTAATTTATCATGTAAAGTTAAATGATCAAATTTAATTCGGTGTATACGGTCTAATAAAATTTTATCAATTACAGAAACATCATTATATGAAAAAATAAACAAAGCTTTACTTAAATCCAAATTAATACCACTAAAATATTTATCTTGAAAAGATTCGTTTTGGGTAGGATCAATTAGATGTGTTAGTATACCTATTATCTCTTTTCCATTTTCAGTTCTACTAACTTTGTCTAATTCATCAATAAAAATTATGGGATTCATACATTTTTTTTCAATTAATATATCAACAATTCTCCCCCATGTTGAACCTACATATGTATAATTATGACCAGATAAAGTACTACCATTACTCGATCCTCCAAGAGCTATGAATGAAAAGGGGCGTGTTGTTCCATCTTCATCTTTCAAACAATTTGCTAATCCTTTTCTTGCTAAAGATGTTTTTCCAACTCCTGGCGGTCCTTCAAATCCAAAACAATAACCTGTTTGTTTTCCTGTAATCCATTGCCCAATTACTCTTTCAATTTGCCTCTTAGCTTTATTATGGCCATAAATCGATATATCTAGAGTTTTTTTTATATCTTTCATTGAGTTATTAATACGATTCCATTTTTCTTCCATTACAGCAAGTTTTTTTTTAATATTTGTATTCTTATAAAGAGTAAAAAACGTTGGGTACTTATGAATAATATTTTCCATTAATTCAGGATGATCTTTAATATCTAAAATTGTTGATTTTATATTTTTTTTCATATATGAAATTTTTTTTCCTGAATGTAAAATTTTATATTGTTTATAACCATATTTTTTTACAATACTATTTATAAAACAAATGTTTGCTATTAAAAATTCTCGTTTACCCGAAATTAATTTATTAATAAGTTTTTCTATCGATTTTTCATAACTATTAACAATATATTCTTCTTGTAAATACGATGAATATTTATTAATCTCGATACTTGAATAAAATTCTTTAATAGGTATTTTTAGTTTTGAGTCAAAATGATGAATATTTTTTACTAATTCCTTAAAACATATATTAATATTATTCATAATAGATAAAATTCCCTCTTTTTTATAAATACCAAAGGGTATTTTTAAAAGTCCATCTAGATATTGCCTTGCCTTAGATCCGGAATCTTCGGATTTTGCTTTAACTTCTTTTAATTTTATCATAGCTTTTTCTTTTACAGAATTTGTGGCTTTAAGTAAACAAATTTGTTGCTCAATAGGAATTTTATTAATATCAAAGTTAGATAATGTTTTAGTATATTTAATTGTACGACTCATAGCATCTCTAAAATATCTTTTGATATACCAAGGTAAACTATCAAAAAGCATCGTTTGGTCGTCAGTGTCAAAATTATTTTTCGAATCACTAGATAATAAATCATATAATAGATATGCTAAGTATTGAAATTCAGGGTCATTAGATTTCATTAATAATTGTATTAGTATTTTTCTTTGTGTGTAAAGTTCACTTCCTATAAATTCTTTTACAATTTGGGAAATTGTTTTTGTTTTAAATAATTTTGTTTGATTTAAATATCCTGTATACCGTTGATATAGTTCCGTATTATCATATACTAATAATTCTTTTAAAGTAAGAGATTTACAAAATCTATTAAAATCTTCTAATTTAAAAATAATATCTTTAGGTTTTTCACAGCGAAGAGATTCTAATTTATTATTGAGATATGGGAAAGACATACAATTTATAAGCATATCATCGATAATAGCTGAAACTATTAATGTTTTACGCTTTTCAGGATTTTGGAAACATATTTTAATTCCATATACTCTTGTTTGGAATTTCTTACTAGTTCTGGCTAAATCAAAACAATCGAAATTAATGGCTGTTTCAACCAACATGAAATCTTCAATTATACGGTTTTTTGCTAAAAATGTAGTATTGTTTTTTTTTGGGGGGTTATTTTTATCTTTCCATTCCAAATTTTTGTAATGAATAGGATGAGTATATTTTTTAATAATATTATATAGATCTTTATTATCTCCATTAACTATATTTTTAATAAATTCACTACCAAAAACTATTTGAATTAAATTTTCAATATTTTGGGTCCCGTATGTTCTAAAATTTACAGCTAAATCGCTATTAATTTTTTGCAATTGTTGTTTAATTTCGTCTGAGCTTATTTTTTTATTCTTTGAAACAAGATTTAATATATTTTGAGTTTCCAAAAAAGATTCTTCTAAGTTTTGTGTGCAAATATTTAATCCTGCAGCATCAATAATGTCTAAAGATTTATATTTTTGCGCAGATATTATACTTTCTTGAATAATATTTTGGTAATTTAATATTTTTTTTTTATAAATATTTAAAATCTGCGGTTTCTTGCGTTTTTTCCTAGAAGAATAAACAATTTTGGTATTTTTTAATACAACCATATTATATATATTACGATTTTAAAAAATTAATTAAATATAATTACGATATTTCCACGATTTCGCAATTATAATAGATTTTTGAACAAAAAAAAAATAAAATGGAAAGACATTTGCTTTGATATATGTAGGTTTCAAATACTCCAAGATCTTTAACACATATGGATACATATTTAAAAAGGTATGTATATAAATATTTAAAATGGGTGTACCAAGTTATTTTTCATATTTGATAAGAAATCATAGAGAAATGTTAATTAAACTTTTTAACTTCAAAAAACAAATAAATAATTTGTATTTTGATAGTAATTCGATAATATATGATGGTTTAAGATTTCTCTCCAAAGATTATAAACGATATAAAAATGATAATGATTTTGAGAGAGACTTGATTAATTTAGTTTGTAAACATCTAGAAGATTATATTGCTGAAATAAAACCCAACAAGCGTGTTATGATTGCTTTTGATGGTGTAGCTCCTGTTGCAAAATTAGAACAACAACGAACACGCCGCCATAAATCTATGCTTGAAAAAAAAGTTATGGATAAAATTTATGGAGAGAAAAAAGAATGGAATAAAACAGCCATAACGCCAGGAACTAATTTTATGAAAAAATTAAATCAAACAGTAGGTATGTATTTTAATGGTAATGAAAAAAAATATGGTGTAGAAAAAATAATATTTTCAGGTTCAGATGATAGAGGCGAAGGAGAACATAAATTATTTGATTATATAAGAAATCATGCCAATGAACATGCGCACGAAGTTAGTGTTGTTTATGGGTTAGATGCCGATCTTATTATGTTATGTTTGAATCATTTAAGGATAAGTAAAAATATTTATTTATATAGAGAAACACCTGAGTTTGTGAAATCGATAGATAAAACAATTAATCCAAATGAAAGTTATTTGTTAGATATTCCATTATTATCTCAAAGAATAATTTTAGAAATGAATGATTACAAGACACCTAATTCTATACAAGAAGTAAATAAACTCTATGATTATATTTTTTTATGTTTTTTTCTAGGAAATGATTTTATGCCACATTTTCCATCTGTTAATATAAGAACTTCAGGTATAGAAATAATGATGAATGCATATAAAGAAGTTATTGGAAATTCAAATAACAATTTGACAAATGGTCAAGAAATATATTGGAACAATGTAAAAAAACTAGTGGGATTTTTAGCTGATAATGAGTATGATAATTTAATAAAAGAATACAAAATACGAAATAAATGGGAAAAAAGAAGTTTTCCTTGCAAAACAGAAGAAGAAAAATTTAAGCGTTACTTACATATACCCATAAAAAATCGTGAATTAGAAAAATATATTAACCCATATGAAAAATTTTGGCAAAAAAGATATTATGAAAGTCTCTTTAATTGTGACGAATCATTTGATTTAAAAAAAAGAGCAAGTTTAAATTATATGGAAGGTCTAGAATGGGTTACAAATTATTATACAAAAGGTTGCATTGATTGGAGATGGCATTATAAATACAATTATCCGCCATTATTCAAAGATTTATTTAAATTTATTCCTCAATGGGATAGCGTAATGATACAACCCAATACGCATACTAATGTTATACCAGAAGTACAATTGGCATATGTGTTGCCCGTAGAAAGTTTAGATTTAATTTCACATAATATTGGAAAAAAATTAATTGAACAGAAGAATGAATATTACGCAGAACATTATAATATAAATTGGGCTTTTTGTAAGTTTATGTGGGAAAGTCATTTGGAACTACCTTATATTGATTTGGATGATTTGGAAGAATTTGTTATATCTCACATCGACGACGAAATTTGATTTAATAAACGTATTTAAATAGATATATTTATAGATTATTAATATGTCTAATAATAAATCAAAAGATAATAAACTTAAATGTGAATTAGCTCAACCTCTTTTATCACAAGCTCCTCCATTAATTCCTCTTGGAATTTTACCTATGCACGAAAGTGGCGGACAATTACAGCACAAAATTAGTTGTGTCACATCACCAAAAAACGCAAAACAGAGACCTGTGCAATTGGAAGAAGAAAGTAAGATAAAAAAATTTTTATCATTTTTTAAATTTAAATGGATATTCCCACTTGCGCCATATTCTTAGTCAATTATGCGTGGCTCACGCCGCGTCCCCCGCCGCCGCATGGCGCGCGGAGATGTGGATGTCCACGGTGGGCGTAAGGCGGTGGGGGCGGCATAGTTCCAATCGGAACTGGCAGAAGTCCAACAGTGGGATAAGCAATATTATTAACAGGAGGAGCACGCAAGGATGCGTTGTTGTGCAACAGCAGCGCGGCGGCGGCGTTGGTCGGTGGCCGTGCGGCGTTGGCAAGGACGCCGGGGTTGGCGCGACCCTGATATTGATGTGTAAAAGGATGATAAGGAGCACGCCGCTGTGCCCGCGTCCAAGAAGGGCGCGGCGGCGGCGGCGGCGCCATAGCGGCGGCTGCCACGGCCGGTGATGGCGCAATCGAACCCGTTGGCACCGTCGCTCCCCTCGTGGGACCTTGAGGACAAGACACTTCGCGCATGAGCTGCGTTGGGGCGCATGGTACTCCAGTACTAGTTGAACGGTATATACAAGTATTAATAGCGTTTAGTCCGGCAGCGGTCGTAGATGCCGTGGGAGCGAACTCCATAGCATTAGCTGTTGAAAATCCGTAAGCTCGACCAGCTTGCATGGCGTCTTGATTAGCAGCCAAGAAATAACAAATAACGCCGTTTTTCCTTGCCATTGTGACGGCACGATTCATATCATCGGCAGTAAACGATCCAGTATTATGTGCTCCATCCGTAAATAGAGCCCAAACCATGACAACTTTAGGATTCAACTTTTTAACGTCAGGAGGCAAATTATTTTTCCATTCTCTAGCATAACGCTGAAGTCGTGCTAGATCTTCAATTGCAGTATCAAAGAGGCGCGTCGCGCCGCGCGGCTGCATTGCCAAAGTTGCGCGCGCCATGCTAAATTGAACTGTATCCATGGGAACATTATCAAGTATAACTTCAGCCGTATCATCAAATGTGGTCATTCCCAAAAATCCTTTTTGACCATTCTTTTTTGCTGATTCGCACTGGGTTTTGACAAAATCGTGAGCGCCTTGAGCAGACTCCTTTGCTAGAGGCGCCATAGACCCGGAACGATCGCCAGTAAAATATGCGAAAACAGCACACGGCGGTGCCGAAGGCCTTTTATTAGTATCGCCGGTACGTTTTACATGCTTGAGGCAACTAAGTGTCATAATGTTTTGAAGTAGTAGTTTTTGTTATAATAGTTTTTGTTATAGTAGTGTGTTTCTCTATGTGTTTGTGTGGATGTATTAGCAATTGATTGTCAAAATAACTTCAATTTTCATTTCTTTGAAATGAATCCGTTATATCCGTTATATTCGTATTATATATTTGAATTTTATATTAAACCAAATATATAATGACTGGGAAAGTATATCATTTAACGGATAGAAATGAATTTAAACAATTTTTATTAACAAATAAAAATTTTATAATAAAATTTACTGCAACATGGTGTGGACCATGCAAAACGGCAAAACCTATAATCGACAACTATTTTAATCAATCAAAACAATATTTAGATATGGTAATAGTTGATGTAGACAAGGGTCATGATTTAAGTAGTTATTTTAAGATAAAATCAGTACCTACCATGTATAGTTTTATAAATGGTGAGATATCTGAAAGTTTAGTAGGAGCCAATAAAGATGAAATTTTACATTTTTTTAAAAGTACTTTAAAAAAAAAGAATACTAGTGTAAGTTCGTATACTTAAATTTTTTTACTATTTAAACTGCACGTTTACTGTTTTATTTTAACTGTTTTATTTTTATGGTTACTTTTACTTTTTACACCTGGGTAATAAACAGGAATAGTAACGTTTGTCTTTTTTAATGTTAATCTTTTTGTTTTTCGTAACGATTGTTTTATTTTTTTAACGATTCTTTCAAAAAATTTTCTTGGATATTTCCATTTAGGTAATGTATCTTTTGTTGTTGGTTTAAAACTTTTTTTTGCCAATTTGACAAAATTATTCATAGCTTTTTTTTTAACAAGCGAAGTAGATACTTGATTATAATGTGTTAATTTGTATCCGCTGGAATATATGGGGTTAGAAAGTAATACCTCTATTAACTTTTCTGCTTCTTTCACTCCGTCTGGCTCAGTCATCTCGTAATTTTTTATCGCATTTGTTTTCCAATAACTTATAATGTACGAAAAAAATGATGTTATATCTTTCGATACAATCAATTCCCCTATCATTCTTTGAAAATTAGCATCATTAGCTGTTTGACATGGAAATAATTCATTTTCATTATAAAGTCTATCAGCTTGGTTAACCAAAGAAGTAAAAAATGTGTCTTGAAATTTGCTATCTTTTTTTGTTAAATTAGAAAAAACAGGTGGTCTAATTTTTAATAACATCATTACAAAAAAAAAATTTACAAACTGATAAGGGGCTACCTTTTTATGATTATAATGATAATATGTGACATCATGTAGTTCAGGTAGATCATATTTTATTGTTTTGCATGGAAAAAAAAATTGTTTAAATCCGCAATCAAACATAACATGTTTAAATAATATATATAACATTACTTCTGTATTTTGTGGTTTAGCTAATTGAGCAATAAATTTTAATTTTTTTAATAATTCTATTTCACCATTTGTGTACCATTCTGAAGTACCGTATTCTCCATTATCTTGATATATTGTGAATAAAATTCGAAAGAACATTTCTTTATCTTTATCTATATCACTTTCCTCAATATCCTTTATAATATTTTTTAGCGATTTTTTGAACATTTCTTTACTGATTGTATTAGATTCGTATTTATTTAAAATAGACATCCATGTTTGATTTTTTTCTGAGGGATTAGGATAAAATTTTGAAGCATACCTTGATACGTTGTTATAGATATTTTTAAGATTTGCAAAATCGTTATCTGTAAATATATTACACCAAAAAGCCCATTTAAAATTAGGTTTCATTGGATCTTGCGTATAACTACCAGCACGCCTTCTATCATCTGGCCAGTTATCAGTATTTATTTCAATGGAACCTTTGCGAGGAACAACATTTTTAATTTCATCAATATCGGGATGACGACCATACATATTTATATATTAAGTAGAATAAATAAATAAAATAAATACATAAAATAAATACATAAAATAAATATATGGTAGATTTTGATTTAAATATAGATAATTATGATTTAGAGGATATATTAAATCTTTTTCATTTAAATTATGAATTTAATAGCAGTGATATGAAAAAAGCTAAAGCTATGGCTTTAAAAACACATCCTGATAAAAGCCAATTACACAAAGATGTATTTTTATTTTTCATGAAAGCTTATAAAATGTTAGAAGCTATTTTTACTTATAGATTTAAAAAAGAACAGTGTGCAGCGAATGTAGAATATAGTGCTGAAATAAATAATGAAAACAAATTATTACTAAAAAATTTAGAAGGTAAATCTGCCAAAGAATTTAATAGGATATTTAATAAATTATTTGAAAAAGTCAAAGTAAAAGATAATGATATTGATACAGGATATGGTGCATGGTTTTGTTCTAATGATGATTTAAATGATGAACAAATAACAAATATGGCATCAATGAATAAAGCATTTGAAAAAAGGAAACAAAAAAGTCGATCATTGGTGTTGCATACTGAAATAAATGATATGGAAAAACATGGTGGATATGATTTAACGCGGAATAAACCAAAATATTATTCATCTGATATGTTTAGTCAATTACCATACCAAGATTTAAAAAAAGCACATACTGAGACAGTAGTGCCAGTAACCCGAGATGATTATATAAATAAACCTAAATTTGAAAGTGTGGATAGTTTTATAAGATATAGGGATAAAACCACACCAGAAATGGTTTCCTTAGAGCAATCGCGGCGTATGTTAAAGGAAAGGAATGTAAGAAATAATAAAATAAATACCCAAAGAGCATTTAGACTAATTAAAAGAGATGAAGAAATAGCTCAATCTAATAAAAACTGGTGGGCGCATTTTAAACAACTAACAAACGAATAAAATTTGTTCTATATATATATATAATGAAAATCGTTAAATATATATTGATATTTATTACAATAACTTCAATAGGAATTTTATATGATAGATATAAAAAAAAATTTATGCCTGATGAAGAATTAGATAAATATGATTTAGTAAAAAAATATCTTCTAACGGATAGTGAAGGTGTAATGGGTAAACCTATATTATGGATACATACAACACATTCAATAAACAGTAGAAAATGGCCTAGTTTTTTTTCTAGAAATACAAAATATTTGAATCAAACATATAAAAATCTTTGCATAGAATCTATAGTAAAACACTGCGGAAAGAGTTTTAATATAGTATTAATAGATGATGAATCTTTTTCAAAAATTTTATCTGATTGGACTATTGAAGTTAATAAATTGAGCGATCCGATTAAATCGCATGTGAGAGAATTAGCATTATGTAAATTATTGTATACATATGGAGGAATGTTGATACCGAATTCTACAATTGTATTGAAAGATTTGCATTCTTTATATAAAGTCAAATTGGAAGAAAAGGACTTTTTTGCGGGAGAATTTGTAAATAAAGGGAGTAGTCAAACATATACTCAGTTTTTCCCGAGTAGTAAATTATTGGGTTGCAAAAAAAATAGCAAAGGAATGAAAGAATTAATAAATAATTTAGAAATAAATATATCGAGTGATAATACAGATCAGCCAAAATTTGAAGGATCTACAAATAGATATATTTATAAATTAATAAGAGAAGGGAAATGTGGTTTAATTTGTGGGAAAGCCTTAGGAACAAAAAATAAAGAAAATAAAATAATAGTAATTGATAATTTATTGGAAGAAAAACCCTTAAATTTATGTTTATCGTCATTATATAGTGTATATCTTCCTAGCGACGATATATTAAATAGAACAAAATACCTTTGGTTTGTGAGACTTAATCGTAGACAAATTTTAGAATCAAATACACAAGCTGCTAAATATTTTCTTTTAAGTTACGGTAAACTTTCATTACGGTAAATAAAATATTTTATTTCATATTTTGATTTTGAATATTTTATATTTGATGTAAATGGTATATGGTGATATTTACATATTTGTCTTAAGATTGTAATAAAGTATTTATATTTACTTTCTCTATCTAAATAATGATATTTAGAAGGAAAATAGTATTGCTTAAGATTTTCACAAAACAATTCTATCGCATTGTCTATTTTTGCTCTTTTAAATGACTCTTTAGAAAATATATATTGATTTTTGTTTGTATCACAGTATTTTTGTAAAAAGTCAAATAAAAGTTTTTTTGGTATATTTTTTTGGAAAATCTGACTCATCTTATATATTAATTAAAGCGATTATAAATTTTACTAGTATTTATAATTACTTATAATTATATTAATTTTATTAGTTGATTTGTAAAAAGTGTTAATTCTATTTCGTTTTCATGTAAAGTATAAAAAAAAGCAATATATTTAAGTATAAGAATTATTACTTTATATTTTATTTCTTCTGGGAGCTGTTCATTTATTTTAATAAACATAAAATATGAATCTAGAATATCCATTACAGAATAACCTTTTTTATATATATTAAAAATTAATTCAATAGATTTTTTTAAATTTTTTTTTTTATACCATTCATTTGTAAATTGCTCAAATTCAAAAAAACTAATATTAGTACATATCTCTTTAACCTTTTTTGCTGTAATAGGTATATCTAATAATTTAAATTTTTCCAAATAATTTATTAACATTCTAATAGAATTATTACATATATTCAAAATAAAATTGGTCGCTTTATCATTAATAATTAAATTTTCAGAAGATTTTATTTTGTTAAAAATGCGTCTGAGAAATTTTTTTCGAATAGGTTTGATTTTGATAATTGAACATCTTGATTGAATGCTATCTATAACTTTTTGTGTGTTTGAACAAGAAGCTAAAAAATGAACATTATGACTATATTTATCTATACAATTACGAAATACTTGTTGACTTTGGTCATTAATAAAATCTATATCATCCAATATAATAATTTTTTTTTTTCCGTGAATAATTGAAGGTGTTTGACAAAACGTTTTAACTTCCGTTCGATAGTATTGAATACCTTGATCTTTAAGATTATTTATAATTAAAACATTATTAACAGGTATTTTTTCTTGCTGATAGTATTCTCTTATAGATGCAAAAAGTAATGATGTTTTACCACAACCAGAATTACCCACTAATAATATATTAAGATTATTCATATTTTTAAGAGTATTTAATAAAACAATATATTCTGGATCTATAGCAAAATCTTTATAATATAGTGGTTGGTATTTTTTTAAAAAGGGGATATTCATAAATATATATATATTTTTTTTAATATTTAAGTTGATAAGAATTTAAGTATAATTTATAATTAAAAATATAAATAATTATGGACGATTACTATAAGACACTTGGAGTGAAAGAAGAAGCTACAGATGCAGAAATTAAAAAAGCTTATCGTCGTTTATCTTTAAAACATCATCCAGATAAAGGAGGTGACCAATCAACATTTCAAAAAATTAACGAGGCTTATCAAACATTAGGTGACAAAAATAAGAGAGAACAGTATAATATGCAAAAAAATAACCCGTTCATGGGAATGCATGGAAATGATGGGGTAGAAAATATATTTAAAATGTTTTTTGGCGGCGGTATGGGCGGTATGGGCGGTATGGGCGGTATGGGCGGTATGGGCGGTATGGGCGGTATGCCTGGCGGAATTCATATATTTCGCAATGGTCAAAGAGTAAATATACATCGTATAAGAAAACCCCCACCTATAGTTAAAAAATTAACTATTTTGCTTAGCGACGCGTTTAAAGGAACTACAATAGCTTTTGATTTTGAAAGATGGGTTATCACAAATAAAGTTAAAAAAACAGAAAAAGAAAGAATTTATATTCCAATAAAAAGAGGTATAGATAGTAGCGAAGTTATGATAATAAGAAATAAAGGACATGTGAATGAACATATGTCTGGCGATATAAAATTATTTATAAATATTAAAAATAATACTATTTTTGAAAGAAAAGGAATAGATTTACATTACAATAAAGAGATAACATTAAAAGAAGCATTAGTAGGATTTTCTTTCGATATTGAACATATTAATAAAAAAACATATACTATTAATAATACAATTGGCAATATTATTTGTCCAAATTTTATTAAAGAAATAGCAGGACTAGGTATGGTGAGAGGTCCTCAAACGGGCAAACTGTTAATAAAATTTAGTATAAAATTTCCTACAAGTCTTACAGAAGACCAAACCTTAAAATTAAAAGATATATTGTAATGTAATATTTTTAGTTGAATTTAATATTATTTTAATTAATATTTAGTATAAAATCCTATATATTAATTTATGAACCAGAAATTCTTTTTGTAGGAATATCTGACGAAACTACGTAGATAGAATTTTCTGTGATGATTATATATTCACTATCTACTTTAAAAATTTTTGAAACGGGACTTGTATATTCTTCTTCACTTTTGACAAGTAATTTTTCTTGGTTATCTCTAACACCAATTAGCACCTCCTTGTCTACAGAAGCTGTCCAATAATCAAACATAATAGGTTTATCTTCTACAATACTTAATTTAGCACAGTGTTGTAAAGTAGTCCCGCCTGGAAGTCTATAATTTGTTTCTTGCGCTACTTCTTCTGCCATTATAAATTTTAATTATTTTTAAATCTTTAAATAGTTATTTATAGAAAAAAATAATATAATAAATTAATAATGAATAGTTTATTAGAAATTAAAAATTATAAAAATAAATTCAATAAATTACCCAAAAAGATACCCAGCCTTTATATGGAGATAATAAATGAATATTTATTACATGCAGGTGATAATATAAAACTTAAGAATCAAAGTTATTATGTTTTTGTTCTAAAAAGGGGATTATCAACTATTAAACATATATTTAATATATTACTTTTGTACACAAAAAATATAAATTTAACGATTCATTATTGTAAAAAAGCATATTTATATTATGTAGAGTTTATAGGACAAATAGGTGAATCATCTAATTCATATTTACAATTAAATTCTAAGGATGCTACTTTATTTGTTTATAAAAAAACAATATTTGAAATAAATAATGAATATCGCAAATCTTTTTGTTTGCAAGAAAAAAACAAATTAATATATAAATATTTTAATTTATCTACAACAGTTATAAATGAAATAATCAATTATATTTTAGATAATGAACATATGAAAGAAGATACAAGAATTAGTTATATAATGTATATTCAAAAAATGGTTAGTAAAATATTAAAAAAATTCAATTCTATCAATACAGATACGGCTAATAAAATTCTAATATGCGAAGTATATCTTTATTATAAAAATCAGTTAGATCTATTAAAATTAACAGATGAGTGTAAATTTTTAAATTTGACATTATTATTTTTTAAAAAATCAAATACTGTAACAATAACCAAAAAAATAATAAAAAAAAAAATGACTTCATCTAAAATTATGGAAAAAATTGAAAATTATACTCCTTTAAAATTTACGAATTGGTTACTAAGTTAAATATATATATTTTTTTCTAATTTTTTTTTTTTTTTTTTTATAATGTTTAAATTATTTGCGGTACAAATATTTTTATATTCCTCAGATAAAATTTTCTTTAAAAAGTTATAAATAATAATTAATAATTGTTTATTACAATTACCTACAATTAAAACACTTCCTGTTCTGAAAATCATAAAAGAAATTTTTTTCCATTCGTTTATTGATAATGCTGAGTCATATACCCCATCTTGTTTGTTTTTTTGTGGGTGATAGCAAAATTTGGATTGTATTCCAGGATACGAACACGGATCGTAAGCTGTTTGTATTCTATATTTATATTTTAATAATTTAAATAACTTAAACCTATCAATAAAATATTTACATGTAAAATTAGAATTCATTAATACAGTTTGTATAGATGAAGTTTTATAATTAATATCATTATTTTTAGTTATATTTTTAAGTAAATATTTTACTTGATTTAGTACTTTAATCAGTGTTTCATCATATTGTATCCCTGGTATTTCTAATTTTCCTGTATTAAAAACCTTTACATGAATTTCTTTATATTCATTATTATAAAATATTCTTAATATTAATGCAAAACAATTATAAAAAGCCCCCTTTTGTTTTGATTTATACGAAGTTAAATCTTTCTTAGAAATACCTATATCAATTTTTCGCACATCTTTGATTTTTTTTTTTTGAATTGTATTTTTTGTTTTATTTTTAGATAAATCTGTAACAAATATTTTATATCCATTTCTTTTGTACAGGTCTATTTTAGCTTCTAATTCTGAGATATCATCTTTATTAATAGTATTTATTTTAATACTTTTTTTTAATACACCAATCTTTGGTAAATAATAGTTAATAATAGGTATTTGCCAAAATACGTTATTTAAATCAATACTTGTATTAAGATATACTATTTTTGTTTGTGTTGAAATATAAATGTCGCTACATTTAGGCATTTCGTTTTTTTTTATAGAATTTATATCAAATTTGTGCATGGCATTTGTTTTTATAGCATTTTTGAAATTTATCCATTCTTTATCCAAAATGGACATTTTATGTATTATCTGTATTTTTATTTAAATCAATTTTATTTTCTTTATTTTTAATATAAATGGAAAGTGTAACATTTGTTACAGAAAATCCCGTTTCCGCTTTAAAATCTAAGAATAAATTGGCCTCCTCCCCTATTTTGAATAATATTTTACAAGAATATTGTTTAAAACGAAATACATTTGATCCTAATAAACCCTCTCCAAATAAATTTGTAAAAAAACTACATTTACGGATGAAACAATACTATAATAATTTGTATAAAGTTAATTCTTTTAACAAAAAATGAATTAAATAAGATTCTCTAGTAAAACTATTGTGAATTATATATTCTATTGATGATAAGAAAGTGGAAGATATTACATCAGAATTATTTTTTATAATATATGAAATAAATTGTAAAACGAATTGTTTTTCTCTAATATTATTTGCATAACATACATTTTTAATTATGCCATATCTATTTTTTTCTTTTTCGTTTTTTAATTTTATGAATAAATCATTCATAAATTTTTTAGAAAACACGTTAATATTTAACCCTATATTGTTGTGATTAGATTGTAAAAAATTAATCATACTCCTAATATCAGATTTAAAAATATTTTGAATGTTTTTTATATCTTGTTTTTTAACATTTAATTTTTCTTTTTCATTAATTTTATTTAAAAATGCAAAAGTGTCTTTTTTTGGAAGTTGGCAAAACCTTAAGCGTATAAATTCATTTTGCAATGCCATATCAATACGACTAATATAATTACATATTAAACAGAATCGTATATTACCATTGTATTGTTGAATTAGATAACGCAATGCTTGTTGGGCATTTTTTGTCATATAATCTACTTCATCTAATATTACAAATTTTAATCCTTTGCCGAACAATGTTTTAGTATTAACAAATTGATTTATTTGATTTCTAATTACATCTATTCCTCTATCATCGCTTGCATTTAAATGTATTTTAAGTCCTTTTCTTTTTTGTTTAAATATTTTTTGATATTTATTTATTAAATTTATGATTGTTGTTGTTTTTCCCGTACCAGGAGGTCCATAAAATAAAAGATTGGGAAAATTATTTTGTTTTATAATATTTTCCAATAATAATCTATTTAGCGGATCTAAAACTATATCCTCAAAATTGGTTGGTCTATATTTTTCTACCCAAGGTCTATTATCAATATTATTCGTCATATAATGAATACTTTGCTAATTATTTTATATTTATATTATTTTAATAGTTAAATTTTAAAATTGAACTAGTAATATTGATCTTATATTTATTCAAACAAATATAAACATGACGCAATGTGTGACAAATAATATTATCGATGCTGTTGCTGCTCTTAAAACAGGAAATTGTATAGGTTTAAATGCTAATAATGCTGGATGGACTGACATTGAACTTTTTGAAATTATAAAATGTATGGTCGACGGTTATTGTGCAAATTTACGGTCTTTGCAATTAACAGGTAATAATTTTTCCACAAGTGGATTAAATGTATTGCGCCGCATAATAGGTCCAGTCGCAAGAACAGCAGAATTAAACGCCTTATCTATCCCGCGGTCATCTACTAATCCTCAAAATACATCTTAATAACTAATTTTATTAAATATGAAATATATTTAATAAAACGTATATTTAATATAATAATGAAAGATGGATATCTTAAAGTTATATTGGGTTCTATGTTTTCTGGTAAAACAACTGAATTAATAAAAGAATATAACAGACATATCGCTTGTGGATTTGAATGTTGCATGATTAATCATATTAGCGATACAAGATATGGTAATAAATCAGATGAAACCTCTACACATAATAAAGTAGTTGTTCAGAGCGTAAAATATTCTAATCTTAATAATTTTTTTACAAGTAAAGATGTTAATATACAAAAAATAATACAAAATACTAAAGTTTGGTTTATTAATGAAGGGCAATTTTTTCCTGATTTATATAAATGGATAGATCATTTAGTTAATAAAAAAAACTGCAAAGTTTATGTGTGCGGACTTGATGGCGATTTTGAACGAAGAAAGTTTGGTTCGATATTAGATATTATTCCATTATGCGATGATTTGATAAAACTTAAAGCTATTTGTCAAGAATGTAAAAAAGATGGCATATTTACTCATAGATTAACAGATGAAATAACACAGACTGTAATAGGGAGTGATAATTATATATCATTGTGTAGAGTATGTTATAATTCGAGAAATTGTACTGTATAATTTTTTGTTAAAATATATTTAAAAAGTATTTAAATTTTAACCATTTAATAAAATCCATAATGACAGATAATTCTAAACCTAAAAAAATTCCCAAAAAGAGAGGAAGAAAACCTAAAAATGGTAAAATTAAAGTAAAACCGCCTCCAAAAAAAAGGGGAAGAAAACCTAAAGGTGGGAAAATTATAAAAAAATCCAATAGTAAAAATGCACACTCAACCTTTGTACAACCAAATATTATATTGCATTTAAAATGCAGTACTAAAGATATTAAAAGAACTTATTTTAACCCATCCAAATATACACCTGAAATAGTAAATCCCGTAGCTTATAATATTCAAACAAATACCAAATTATCCGATTTACAATATAAAGAAATAAATACAGAATGTTCAAAAAAAAACGATACAAATAAACATATTACTGATATATTTGAAACACATACAACCTATAAAAAAAAAAAATCAACTAATAATTCTTCTACGAAACTTTTATGGTCTAAGTTAAATCAATTAGCACATAAACTTAAAAATAATGATATTTCAGATAAAAGATCTGCTTGTTTCTGGTGTACATATGATTTTGATAATCCTACAATATTTATACCAAAACAATATTGCAATGATTGTTTAGAAGTTTATGGGTGTTTTTGTAGTCCTGAATGTGCTTTATCTTATTTAAAAAATGAGGATATAGATAATACTACTAAGTGGGAAAGATATGCATTATTAAATAATGTGTATGGAAAAATTTATAATTATGAAAAAAATATAAAACCCGCACCCAATCCATTTTATACGTTAAATAAATATTATGGTAATTTAACCATTTCTGAATATAGACAGTTATTAAAAAATGATAGAATAATAATGATAGTAAATAAACCTATGACAAAAATACTACCCGAACTTTATGAAGAAAATAATGATATACCTAATATTTATTGTAATATGTTGAAACAATCTGAAAAGGATAAAAGTTCTACAGATTTTCGTTTAAAAAGAAGTCAACAGAAAACAACTAAAGCAGCTTCGCTTATAAACAGTTTTAATTTATAAATTTTATTTTATAAATTTTATTTTATTTCAAATTTTTTTGGTATATACATTTCCATCGGTTAATAGTCCGGGGCATAACGGGTTTTGACATTCGTAACTACAAGATAAATTTTTTGGTGGATCATATTTGCATTCTGGAAATTTTTTTTTTTCTTCTAAAAATTTTTCATATACTTTTTTTATATATTCTTGTTTTTGTTTTTCGACCTCTTTTCTTTTTAAAAATTGTGAATTAGCATCATCCATAAAATGTCTTATTTCAGACATCATTTTCTGATTCACACTGTTATTATCTTTTTTCTTTTTTTTTTGAAAATTAGGATTCAAATATTCCTTTATAACATTCATATAATTACCCTCCCATAATTCTAATTTTTCTTCAGCTTCTTCTTCAGTATAATTAGTTTGGCTTACGATTAATGCAACTGCGCCCGTGTATCTTTTTTCAGACATATAATTAATAAATATAATATAAAAAAGGATATTAAACGGAAAAAAACATTTAATACCAAGAATGGAGCAACAGTGTTTATCTTCCAATGATACTATCGAACAAATGTTGATAGAAGTAAATAAAGTTTTAAAGGTTCATCTAAATACATTGCTTAATCCCATAATATTGGAAAAGAATAATTTAAAAAATTTGTTATTAGAAATACCATTTGTAAAAGATTTGTTTACGGAAAATGCTGACATTAAAGAAAAAAATGCAGCCTTGTTAATAATAAATCATCTTTTGCGAAAAACTCTTCAAAAAAAAAATAATATAATAAAAACCATAAGTAAAAAATTAGATAAACTTGGTAAAGGATCTATGCAATTAGAAGTAACAGAAATTAATTCTCCAAAATTATCTGTAAAAAATTTTGAAAAAAAATGTATTAATATTAATTGTAAAATTAACGAAATAGAAAATTTACAAGATGGAGAAGAAGAATATATTAGTGACGATGAAAATATAATAGAAAATTCTAATATTACAAACAAGTTTTGGTTAGAAATGAACGCTAAACTCCATGAAAATGAATCAGAAACGAATTGGAAAAAATATAAAAAAGAACTACAATTTCAGCAGAATTATAAAAATAGTGATGTAGACGACGACGACGACAACGAGGATGACGAGGATGACGACGACGACGACAACGAGGATGACGAGGATGACGACGACGACGAC
>PBMP01000100.1 GCA_002722705.1 Pseudobdellovibrionaceae bacterium
CCTCTAACCAGACAAAACGAGCCGATCTCGAGGACCATACGATTCCAGTATCAAAAGCTTAGTACCACGAAAATTCCTATTCATTTTTTTAGAATAAGTGAAGCATTTCGAATTGACTGACTCAATTTTACACTCTCGTGCTTCTGAAAGTCCCAAACTTCAAATGTAATTTTAAGAGGGGCATTTACCTCAAGAAAATCATCGGACATTTTCCGTAGGACTGACATGACACCAGCTGTAGTTGAACCACTGAAAATAAAGTGTTACACTTTTCCACTGATTCAATATTTATTATAAATTGATGTTTAGGTGGCACTAGAATCAACTAACTTTTATCACTGAAAGGTTCTTTTATGAAAAGACTATATCTTCATTTGTCTATATGTTTTGCACTTGGGTTCTCTGTACTTAACTTTTTTGTCCCTCAATCTGCTCATGCCAAATGTGCTTCCGGATATCATCTTTGCTGTGATCAAGATAATCATTGCACCTGTTGCAAAAATATACCTTCTGGATTCAGCGGAAACGGAAACCGTTTATTTGATGCTAACAAAAAATGGGAACTTTCTTCTTCAAACACTTTCACATCTATTGACTTATCATGTGAAATCAGTGTTGAAGGTATAGATACCGATGAAAAGACTTGGACTGACACACTAAAGTTTGACATTGACGCACAATCAAGAGTCATTCATAACCTAAGCTCACCTTACGGCGGAAACATTAAGTCTGTCGTTTTTATAGACACAGCTTCAGGTTGCATAAAAGAATAGTTAAAAATCAAAGGAAGAGAGTAGATGAAGTGACCGTAAAATGCTCACTTCATCTACTTCTCGCCTATCCTTTCGTAAACAATTCCTCTATTCAACTCTTAAAATACTGAACATTTACCGACAAAAATAATTATTTTTTCATAAGCAAAACCAGTAAATTCATTTTAATTCTAGATCATTGCTATTTCCTCCTCATTTCCAAATAAAAAAAGATGAACGATCCATCGCGACCATCTTGATATTGAATGAAATCAGTTTTCCTTCTTTTTTAAGAATTGAATTTTTTAAAACGGGAGAAAGAAGAAGTTGTGTAATAGATTCAACGTTGAAATTTAAGTGTGTTCGAACCCGAAGGAACGCCCACAGTTCAACCCCAACAATTTCAACAGCCTCTTTTAAGGACCTCAGATTACTACCAAAAAGAGGGAGTTGAATTCCTGTAAAATATCTGATAACTAAAATCAACTATGATTTCAACATTCTTCCTTTTACTAGGATTTAGCAACCTTATTCAATTTCACTTCACCCATGCATACCCGATCAAGGAATGTCCAAGTCGATTTACGAAAGGTCAAACCTCATTACATAAAAAACTAACCGTCACTTATCAAGACATCCTTCGAGCGAAGGAAAGAATAAAACCGTATTTTAAAAAAGCTGGCATTTCATCATCAGTTTCCTTTTCGCAGTCTCTGAGCGATCGATATGGATTTCAAGTTTATTTAGCCAAAGACTACATTAATCCTGGAGGTTCATTTAAATTACGAGGTGCTCTAAATTTCCTTCTCAGTCTTGATAAGATTCAAAAAAACAAAGGAGTAATTGCTGCCTCAACAGGTAATCACGGTATCGCATTAGCCTATTGGGGAAAAAAGCTTGGCATCAACATTACAGTTGTTGTTGGTGAATCCGATAAAAACTCATCAAAATTAAAGAAAATGAAGGAATTAGGTGCTCATGTTCTAGTTTCTGGAAAAAATTTTAACGAAGCCTACGAAAACGCATTAGAAGCTTCAGAAGGTACAGGAAAAATATTTAGCCCTGGAAACGAAGATCCGAAAATAATTGCTGGCTCTGCAACACTCGCTTTAGACATATTCACTGCTGTACCGAACGTCAATTTAGTCGTGGGCCCCGTTGGCGGTGGAGCCCTCATTGCGGGTATGTCAATCGTATCTGAAGAACTACTGCAAAAAGAAAAAATAGATAAAAGCTTTAAAATATATGGTGTTCAAATAGAAGGTGCTGACTCGATGGTTCAAGCGATTCGAACCCAAGGAAAAACAATGTCCATACCACAAAGAGAGTTAGATGCACCCGGGATAGCTAGCTTTAAAGCAATTGAATCCATACGTAAAATTTACGAAGCATCTCCTGTGATTTCTATGTATACTGTTTCAAATCAGTCTATCCGACCCACGATAAACCATTTTTTTAAAACTACGAATGACATAGCAGAAGGAGCTGGGATTACTTCCCTCGCTCTTGCAGAAGAAGGTCAACTTAAAAAACTTTCCAAAGAAACTAAAGTAGTGTTCCTCATTACAGGAATGAACATTGATGCAGCTCTTAAAAATGAATTAGGCCTATAACAGCACTAAAAATACGGTTACACAAAGGTCATTGGCGAATATGTCAAATTTAAATTATACATGATAATGTCACTCTAAAAAAGCAACTTGGCTGTCGAGATAACAATCATAAATTCAGAAAAACAAATGGAAAACGAATCAATGATCAATTTTAAAATTTCAAAGGCTTTATTCATTTTTACGGGACTCTTTTTTTCCCATCTTTGTTTCGCTGACGCATCTACTATTAAGTTCTTTGCCAATAAAGAACTACAGGCCCGGTTCCCCGGATCATTTGCACTTCAAAAGGAATCTATTTCTTTTGTCGAAAAATCGTTAAAAAAGACATTTTTTGATGGTGATCAACTGATCGCATCCATTCAAAGTCAATCAAAACTGAAGAGATCTATTCTTGATTTTGAAAAACTAAGTCGTTCCGATAAACTCAAGACACTCAGAAGTGTTTTTAAATTAGAAGTTCTTCATTCCGGGCTACATGCGCCTAAACTTATTTTTGACGACTCTGCGAAAAAAGCAACTTTTTTTGATTTTGATCCATCGTTACCCAATTCTGGAAAAGTCATTCTTAATCCATCAATGCTTTTTGCCCGACCTCACCCTTATGACGCACTTCTCTTTCTCATTCATGAGACTCGTCATTCGTATCAATTTCAATTAGCCTTTGGAAAAAAAGTAAATACTCAACCTGAATTTAAAAATGCATTTCGAGATGGTTTCTTCACTCAAAAACAATGGTTTACTCAAAACTTCAGACCATCCTTTTGTGACTTTTTAACACTCAACCAAGAATACGAGGCATTTCTTTTCGGTAACTATGTAATGGAAACGATCACTAACGGATTAGTTGATACTTCCCAAATGGGAACATTTGCGAGTCAATATGAACCTAACATAGGAATTAAAATCAATCTCTTTGAACTCTCTCAAAAAGTGGGACATGAAAACCTTCTAGATGCCTTCAATGAATTAGAGAAAGAACAGTATGAAAGCAGATCTCCATAAATTCTGAATGCCCTACGATCAATCATAAATCAACTTTAACGTGAAAGATTTATTTCAAAAATTCTTTTAACACTCTTAATGGTTATTTAAGACGAAACTCTTTATCTACAGTATTTCCCTATAGACGTGTACACGCAGGGCTTAGACAAACTTCAAGAGCATCTTTGTATGGCTGATTTTGAAGTTGCTGCTCTTCAAACAAAGGCCTATCTCTATTTAGCAATGTAAAAGTCTAATGTCTTAAACTCTTCATAAGCCATTTTTACAAGCTGTCTAAATCGAGCTGCTGCATTTGGATTAGGTTCAAGCGCTAATGATTCTAAACGGTAGATACGAGGAGGAAGATATTGAGTCCTATGCAACTCTGAATATTTTCCTCGAGCAATATAAGTATGAAGAGTTGCGTTAACTCCTTCGATATTGGTTTTAACATAAGGGGTATCTTTAAATGCTCGAGCAGGTTGAAATACAATAAAATCATTTGATGGGTTTATTAGAGGCACATTGCAAACCGCCTCAGAATCTACAAAAGTTGAAAGTATCATATTTTTTATACAAAATTCAGGTCGAGCTGGGTATTTTCTCAGATAAACATCAAGTGGAATTTCATTTTTAACGAGCGCTTGACTCCTCAAAGAGGTTACTGAAACCGTCACCTGTGTGGCAAGGCCTTTAATGGAAGCAGAAAGAGCTTCTCTCATTTCTGTCGTAATTTTAGATGGAGGCTGTGAATAAATAAATTGAATTCTAAGAAAAGAGTCTCGTTCATTAACAGACAAACCTACACGTAAAGACTTTGAAAACAAAGGACTTACCAAAGGGTCAACTGAAGTAAAAGAGTAGATATATTCTCCATTTTTATACAAATCACTTAATCGACTAAAGTCCGAGTTATTCATTTGAAATGAGTTGATTTCACAAAAAAGAGAAAAATCGGACGAACGGTTTTTCTCTATTCTTAATGTCTTCATACATTCTTCAACTGCACGATCAGAATTCCAACTCAATTCACCTCTAATTTGAAACACACGAACTGCTTTGAGCAATGTTGAATCACGATGAAACACTCCTGCACGACGATTGATGCTAGCCGTTGAGTATAATTCCAAACTTTTTTGAGCCGCAGTTTTAGATAAATGAGAGTCGCAATTAAAAACAAGCGTCGTATAAACACGAACCTCATTTGAGTTATAAGAAATACGAGTTTCATCATCGACATCACAACTCCCAAAGGTTCGCTTTAATCGAATTGGTTGTTGGATTTTTAACGCTGTTTCTAAAATTCGATTTTTCTGCAAAAGATCAGATTCAATTTTTTGAAAAAAATAACAACTCCCTGAATTTAAATTTTTAGGATAAACACTAAGATTCTCTAAACATTCTACTATTTCAGATTGTGATAATGTTAAACCAACCGAATTAAAGTAAAGAGGACTCACAAGAGTATCCTGAGGAAGTTCATTTCCTGCAAATGAAAATGTATTTAAAAATAAAAATAAACTCAAAAGCAACGTCATCAATATCTCCCTTTATTGATTTTAATTTATGAGAACACAGACACTATTCCACTAATCGAATTTACTTCTGCAAAAGTCAAGGCACTCTGAGTTGTACTCGCATCTTAAACAATAAGCCTATCGTTTCATCAACCTGGTTTCCTAAAAAAGCCATTACACATTAATCCTGAAGAATGAGTTAAAACACAAGTAGTAATTCCCATTGTTGTAACATCAATATTGTTACTTCCTCCTCATTTCCAAATAAAAAACAAGAGGAACAGATTGCCTTCCAAAAACCTTTTTTTTTGACTCTTGCTGGCATCCATTTCAAATGGGAGAATCTGAACTTTATCAACCAAGAAAAAGGAAATCCGACATGAACTCTTTTGTCTCTTTTATTTTTTATTTTTTACTCTCTCCCCTGGTTTCATTTGCAGGAACCCATTGGTCAAAAAACCCTTACTTTTCAGAAACGATGGTCAAGTCAACTTGCACTATTTCTTACTCAAGTGGAGGAAGCACTGTGTACCGGAGGTTCATCAATGGACTCACCACTCAAACCTCTACGGACGGAGGAAACTCTTGGTCGACAGCGTCATCCATCAGTGGATTTCATACCGCATCGAATAGAACCCATAACTCCCTTTCTGCCACCGGTAAATTCATCAATCCCACTTGCGCCATTCTAGACAACGGGGATCTCTACCTCATGTATGAACAGCGATGGGAATATTTCAATGGGAGCACACTTGATCATGTTGAATCGGCTTTTTACGCTGCCACAGCATCAACAAGTAGCCCGACTTCATTTACGACGATTACTGGAGGTGGATCTTCGTTTTTAGATTCAGTCTTTGAATCAGGCTCAGGAGACGGAGATATTCTTTGGGGTCCAACGATCGTCGATGAGGGATCGGGAAATGTGGGATTGCTCTACGTCACTAATCCAAGTGGAACTCCCACATTGCGCTCCACTTCATCAAGCGATTACGGAGAAACCTACAGCTCAGGAAGCAGTGTTTCAATTTCAGGAAACCTAGAAACAGGAGTCCCTTTTTCTTCTGGAACCCTGATTACAAATCCCGAGGCATACCTTGATGGATCAACCTACCATGTCTTTTTCGTCTCCCCAAATAACGCTGGTTCTTCATATCAAGGTCTTCGGATCTATCATGCCTCTGGTTCCATTAGTTCACTCAGTATTGACCAAGGTGCGATTTTTGAGCCTAATACGAGCACTGACTGCGTAGATATGCCTGACATTACCCCAGACTCCTATGGAGGCCATTTAATGTTCTATGGTCACACCCTATCTTCTGCATGCGGAGGCACTTTGTTCCAAAGAAAAATGGCTGCTTCCTACGAAGACGTTACCTTCACTGCTGCCACTTCCACCGTTGACCTTTCGACCGTAGGAGGCTCTTCTTTCGGAAATATTTGGTCAATCCCTGTTTGGGATGGCTCACATGTGGTGATCTCCAGTGAAGGAGGAGGATATATTCGTACAGCAGAATTTGACGAAGATCTCAATTACGTGACCTCTTCTCTGAACAATCTCATTTCTGCTTCTGACGTCAACTCCAGCACTGATTGCCAAAATCCTGATGGGGATGGAGATGACGACGAAGGAGAAATCTCAGATCACAAACATATTTTTCAAAATGGTCACCACTACATCGCATTTTCAAATACGGGTGCAGGCTGTTTAAAAGTCATGGAATTCGATACATCTTATTCATCAACATACGAAGCAGATGTACAGGTCGGTGTCACCTCTACCTATGGAGGCTCTGACGACCCAACAAATGATATGCTTCTCACCGGAGACGGAAGTAATGTCTTTGTCGGACAATTTGATCCGGGATCTGGTCATACCATTTATGAATATGATGCCTCACTTAGCAGTGGAGGATCCTATTCCATTGGAGGAACACAACCGCATTCAAATGGAGCAGCGGCATGCTATGTAGACGGAGTCTTTTCTCTACTAGCGCCAGAATCTCTTGCACTGGGTACTTCTAATCATTTATATACTCAGCAATTTGACGGATCTTGGTCAGCAATTGGGAATCGACACGGAGCATTTTATAACTCATCAGGACTGATTGGAATTTCCTCTGCCCTTACTTGGTATGAAGATGCTCGAGTTTTTATTGGACATTATGTTCAAAACTACAATTCTTCTACTGGAGGAGGAGACGTTAAAAGGGTGATTTTTGATCGCTATATGCGGATTGTTGTTTTTCCTACAACACTGTACACTTCAACATCCACTCAGCTCTATCATCGTCCTCATACCATGATTGAAAACGATCGCCTCTTCCTTGGATATGACAAAGAAGCATCAGGGTTTACCCCTTATGTAACTTACTTTGATTTAAGTATTTAAAGTAAAAAGAAAGACTTCGATTTTGAGAATCTATTTCAAAGTCGAAGTCTTTCTTCTTCTATTACATTTTTAATTGATTAATTTGTTTAACAATTTTAGAAATATTTTTATGAAGATTTTCATGCTTACGATGAAGTGCACTCACTTCTTTATGTAGTTTTGAGTGCTTCACATGATTTGCCTTCGCATGCTTCTTTTGAGTAGCTGTTAAACTTTTCTTTTTCAAAAGAAGTTCATGCTTCTTAATTGCGATTTCATGTTTTTTCATCTCAGCTTCATGCTTTGTCATTTCTCCACTGTGCTTCTCAATCATCTTTAAAAGTCGAGTCAAAGAAGACTTAAAAGTCCGATGTTCTTTGCGCCAGTTTTGATGCTGTTTTTTCATTTTCTTATGTTGATCTAAACTTGTTTTATGTGACATATCATTTCCCCTATTCCATGGAAATTTAAACATAAATTAACTCGTTGTCTAGAACAAATCCATCACAAGAGAGGACATTTATTCTTTATAAATTAAAGTAGAGCATCCTCTTTATTTTCCAGTTTCTTGAGAACTTGATCGAATTCTTTTCGAGACAGTCGTTGAATGTTTGTCAGGACCTTAATCCCTTCAACAAGAATTAACAACGCCGATGCTGACTTCATTTTCTTTCAAAAGCCAAATCAAACGGTACTTCTTTCCCTCTAAGGACATCCCATCCAGTGTTATTAAGCAGCGATTTTAATTTCGATATCGCCACCTAATGCATCAGAAATTGCTACAAGTGTCTTGACAGTAGGATTAGACTTTCCTGGAGTTTCTAGTTTCTGTACCTGCTGGAAGGAAATTCCTAGTCGTTTGGCAAGTTCCTTTTGAGTAAGTTTAGCTCGAACACGGGCTTGACGAATAATGAGTGCAATAGCCACATCTTCATAAGGCATCACCCATTCAAAAGCTTTTCCATTTCTAGACTTCGGTTGCGGGACTTTCCATTTTGGATCGCGAGCCTCTTCTAAATAGAGACTCAAAGCCTCTCTTGCGTGCTCATGTAACTCATCTCTGGAGTCTGCTTGAGTAAAGCAACCAGGGAGATCTGGAAACTCTGCCCAATACAAATTTCCTTCTTTATGTACTTTCATCTGATATCGAATCATAAGAGTTTTTCTCCAGTTTGTTTTTCAATCGCGCGAATCAAACCCCTTCCAAGGTCTTTATTTCCATGAATAGGAACCTCGGTTACTTTTGCGCCCTTTACGAGCTTAACGTGCGATCCTCGCTGGCTTTTCACGCGCCAACCTAGCTTTTGGAGTATCTTGATGATGCGTTTTCCAGAGATCGGCACAAGACTATTTATACAGCTTATATGATGTATTGTCAATCTTAGATTCTGAACAGGCCTTTTCTCCATAATTGAGCACCACAACTAGGTGACGGTTTTTTTGAGGCAATTCGGGAATTCTCAATATCCGATTATTAAACTTTACTTTTGTAATGCATCGCAATATAAGAAAGAACACAAACGAAAAACAACTCTCATCGAGTAGGATTATAATGAAAATACTATCTAAATATTTGTTTTTAATGATTTTTTCAGCAAATTCCATCATTTACGCTGCTCCTGTCGATGGAACAATGGAACTCTCAAAACAAGATGAAACTCGGTTCAAACAATGGAACCAACACTACTGGAATCTCATTAAAAAAAATCCAGAGTCATTGATCCCAGAGAGAAAAACACAAAGTTTAAAGAACTTAAAGAACTGCTCTACAGTAAAAAAGTCAGAGCTTTTTGAGATGCAAGCCCCGGAAACCCCCCTTTCAGTTCTCACTACTGACTACGAAAAAACCTCTCACCCAGAAATTCAAAAATTTAAAGCAAAAGAAATCATAGAAGACCGCTGCGATTTAGAAGCATATTGGGGCAATATCGAAAGCGACTTTCATAAAAACAATGGAATCCCTAGCGCCCCTTCACACCCTTGCATTGATAGAGTAGAGATTAAACTCGGAGCCGCATGGCTTTCTACCGATAAAACCCAAGTCTTCATACGACAGTCCCATACCCTTTTTGAAACATTTCATGCAGCATGGATGGATACAGAGGAAAAAGGTGTCGAAAAAATCGTATGGGATAAAACCGGAATCAGAGAAACCTTGATCTCTCGATGTGATTTTTGATAAAAATTAACTTAAAGAGAATTTAAATGGGGGGTTTATGTGGTTTTCAGTTATTAAAGTGATCGCTTCTGCGCTCTTAATCGCTCTCGTATCCCATCTCTCTCATAAAAAAACAGCTCTGGCAGGCTTTCTCACTGCTCTCCCCATCACCAGTCTTCTTGCTCTTGGGTTTTCTCAAATTCAGTGGAGCGATTCTCAGCAGTCCGTTGAATACGCAAAAAGCATCTTTGCAGCGATTCCTCTGTCGTTACTCTTTTTTCTTCCTTTTTTATTAGCCCAAAAACTTAATCTATCTTTTTGGACATGCTATGGACTAGGAATCGGAGCATTAGGAGTCGGATACTGGATTCATCAAATCGTATTAAAATAAAAAGCACAGAAACCCCGAATAGAAGCTTTCTGTGCTTTTAAAAGATTTTATGATTTATCAAGTGCGATTTCGATAAAAAATTCACCTGCATCTGTATTAAAGGGAAGAACAACTGTTGAGTTTGCTGACTCTCCGGCTGCAGTTTGAAGATTTTGTCCAACAAGGACGACAGGAATCGCCATCTGTATAGCATGTCCTTCTTCATTTAAAACCGCTTTTGCATCCCCAAAAATGATATTCAAAAGTTCTGCGATTCCGTCAGAAAGCTCTTCAATACTTTCTTCACACTCTTCTCCAAGCATTCCATTCATCACTGAATAAAAAACAGGTCGTGTCATACAAAGAGCAATAGAGCCATTATAGGATTCGCTCGTTAACCCAATCACACCAGCAATTTCGACCCCTTTTGTAATTCGAGTCGGATCAGACTTCATGAATGGCTTTCCAGGCTGACTCTCAACAGAACACTGGATAGATAAAGTTTTGCGAGTCGCGTCTACAATCGGTTTAAAAAAACTTGGATCGACTTTCATGACTGAGTTACCTTTTTGTAAACCTCTTCCACCTTCACTTTAAAAGTATCAACGTCAAAAGGCTTTACAATGTAGTTACTCACACCAGCTAAAATCGCCTCTTTTACCTGAGACCCCTCTTTCTCAGCAGTTACCAGAATAAAAGGAAGCGCTCCATACTTTCCATCCGCACGGACTCTTTTTAACAATTCAATTCCTGTGCAGTTTGGCATATTCCAGTCAGAAACAATCAGCCCTACCTCTTTATCTGAAGTGGTAAGTTTCTCCCAGCCATCTCTTCCGTCTTTGGCTTCAATAATATCTGTCAGCCCAATCGATTTGCAGGCTTTTCCTACAATTTTTCTCATCGTCAACATATCATCAATCACTAAAACTCGAGTTGAGGGATCAAACACATTTCGCTCCTTTGGTAGCAGTTAATATACCTAATTTTAACCGGCGATTGAATGTGGTGTCTATATGAAATCGATATTTAATTTAAATCTTCATGAATTGACATCAGTTATTCACAGTGGGAAAATGAGAAGATGTTCATTACCTATACTGCGTTTCTTGATTCCACCGCAAAAGAAGCCTTAACACCTCTCCTTCCACCTGAAGGAACCGTAAACGCGATTGAGACGACAGACTCATTTGGAGAATTTGCAGAAAAAGAACCAGGAGAACCTTGTAATGTAGTCTTCTGCGGCGGAGAAAACTCAGAAATCGAAGCCAATGAACTTGGGCAAACCTTTCGAATGATTTTCCCCAACACAAAAATATTCTACCTCTCTTCTAAAAGTGAGAAATTTAAACGAGAAGAAATGATTAAAAACGGATTTGACGATGCGTTTCTTCTTCCACTAGACACCGATGAAGTCAAGTCTGCCATTGAAGTGATTCGCTCGACAACTAACGAAAAAACACAATCCTACAGATCCGTTAAACTTTTTGATTTAAGCCCAGGAGAGAAACTAGACTTTGATATTTATCTACACCTCCCCGCAAATAACAAATACATCAAATATGTAGGTGCAGGAGGAGAAATTTCTGACGATCAATACGGACGCCTTAAAAATAACCAAGTAAATTCTGCTCACGTTCAACTAGACGAACTTCCCAAGTTCTACAACTATTCTGCGAAGCGCCTAAAAGCACTCACAGGACAAGAAGGTGCACTTTCTGAAACCGAAAGACAAGAAAAAGTAAAAACAGCGGTGAGAGGGATTTTCCTTAGAATTTTTGATGATAGCAATGCGAGCATGGGAGAAGGAAAAGCTCTGGTCGATGACGCTAAAGGAATTATCGATCAATATGTAAAAGACAGCCCTTTTAAAGAGCTTTATGAAAAAATCACTAGCCAAATTTCAGACTCCAAAACAAATTATTCTCATACACTCAACGTTTCTATCTATGCATCTCTCTTCTCAATTGCAACAGGACTTGGAAAACCTGAAGAACTTTCAATTGCAGGTCTCTTACATGACTTAGGAGAACTAAGCATTCCGGATGCAATTAAACAAAAAAGATATCAAGATATGAGCTTTGAAGAAAAATCAATCTACGAGGCTCAAATCGACGATACAATTAAAATTATTCGTGAACGAAAAATCGTGATTCCTCAATCTGCATTTAAAGCCATTGAACAACATCAAGAACGATTTGATGGAAGCGGATTCCCAAAAGGCATTAAAGGAAAAGTCATGTGTGTCGAAGCTCAAATTCTTGGTCTTGCCGACGAATTCGATAACCTCACTCTTGCCAAATCAGGAAGAAAATCCATGCTTCCTCACGAAGTGATTGAAATGTTTTCAGAAGCAAAGAAATTTAGTCCAGAAGTTTTAGAACCCCTAAAAGAAATTTTTCCAAAACCAGAATAGATCTACCACTCTCCTTGGCTTTTCATAGAAACCCAAGGCTCAGCCGGATCAAGAGCTTCCCCTTTTTGTAAAAGCTCAACAGAGATTTGATCTGGAGATCGCACAAAAGCCATTCTTCCATCTCTTGGGGGTCGCAAAATCTGAACCCCTCCCTTTTGCAATCGCTCACAGGCTTTGTAAATATCGTCAACCTCATACGCTATATGTCCAAAATTTCTTCCACCTGTATAAGGACTGACTTCATCCCAATTATGAGTCAACTCGATTTCAGGTTCACCAGGAGCAGTGGCTAAAAAAATAAGAGAAAACCTTCCTTGCTCGTAATCACTACGTCTCACCTCGACTAGTCCCAGATCTTCAATAAAAAACTTCAGAGCCGCTTCCAAATCAAGAACTCGAATCATTGTATGTAAATACCTCATTACACATCTCCTTTCATTGAATAAAGATGAATATCTTGCTGAGGAAAAGGAATAGAAATTTTATTCTCATCAAACGTTAGTTTCACTTTCTCCTGCATATCAAAATAAAATGGCCAATAATCTTCTGACTTCACCCAAGGACGAACCGCAAACAAAACTGCACTATCGGCCAGTTCTTTAACGACAACGACTGCCATGGGATCTTCTAAAACTCGTTCATCAGATTTCAATAAATTCTCTAAAATACTTTTAGCTTTTTTTAAATCATCTCCATAGCCAATCCCAAAAGTCATATCGACCCTTCGAACAGATTGAGTTGATAGATTCGTAATGGTTCCACCTGCGATTGAACCATTAGGGACAATCACCGTCTTATTATCCGCAGTCACTAAAACCGTAGAGAAAATCTGAATAGACTTTACCGTTCCTGTGATTCCTTGAACCTCAATCACATCCCCTACCTGGTAAGGACGAAAGGTAAGTAACAAAATACTTCCTGCAAAATTTGAAAGTGTTCCCTGAAACGCAAGCCCCACTGCTAGTCCCGCAGCTCCGAGGACTGCAACAAAAGAAGTCGTGTGAATCCCTACCATTCCCGCAACAGAAATGACCAACATCACTTTAAGAGCAATTTTAAAAAAACTATTTAAAAATGTTCGTAACGAAGGATCAAAATTTCTTTTTTCAAAAACCCGGTCTAAAAGACGTGAACTTCCGTTAATCGCAATGAGTCCAAGAATAAAAACAATGACTGCCTTCACCATCAAAGGCCCCATCTGAACTAAAAAACGCTGAACCACATCAGTCCACTGACTCATTTCACTCATAAAAGCTCCTTTTTATTCTCATCTCACACCCTCCCTATGCTCGTCATTCATCTTTTTTTAAAAAACCGCCAAATGACACATCGCTCTCGCCCTTGAGTTCCTTCAGAAAAGTACCGCTAAGAAACATGAGGGACGGACAAACCAAAAATCCCAAGGAGGGAATCATGTCTAAACTAATCACTACACTTGCCGTGACGGCAGGACTACTGATGGCATCTCATACCGCACTCGCGGGTGATCTCACTGTTTCATTTCTTCATCTCAATAATTTTTATCCTGAAGATCGAGATAAAATTTATGCTGCTGCTGAAGTTTTTGAAACGGTCATAAACAGTGAAGAGTTTAAAGAAGCAATTTTAAACTTCACTTATAACGGAAAAAAAGAATTTGTGGATAACAACGGAATGACCAATCAAGAAGTCTACGACACGATTATGAGAGGAGCAGAGGGCTATCTCAATGAACCCAATCATCAAGCAGATTTAGATTTACAACTTTATTGGGCACGGTGGTGGAAAAAATGGAGAGTCGTTGGATACACTTATCCGAACACCTCTCGAATCTACATGAACAAGTACTACTTTAATGTCTTTACTCCTTCTGACGTGGCTGGAAACATGGCTCATGAATGGATGCACAAAATAGGATTCGATCACGACTTTAACAGAACAGCAAGAAGACCTTATTCTGTTCCGTACGCCGTAGGTGATCTGATCTCAGAAATTGCTCAAAAAATGGGTATTGGACAATAAGATCAAATAGAGAGACGAGTTGTGATGCTCGTCTCTCTGTATTTTCAATCTCTTAAATGCCTCGACTTAAAGGATTTCTTCTTATACTCCACTTGATCAGCAACAACTGATTCAAATACGTTTTTTAATCGAATAAATCTCTCTTCTCCACTCCACTGAAGTACCGATGCCGTTGCTTCCAGAGTGGTTAAACAATACTCCATTGGTTGTTTTTTTACTTTAATTTGACTTATCGGAGGGTTTTTAAAAGCAAGTGCAGGAAGAAAGTGTAGATTTTTACTTTCTCTAAACATTTTTTTTACATTTCTCCATGTACCATCCAGTAAAATCACTAACGATGAAGAAACTTTATTTCTCCACTCTTCTCCTTTAGCTGGTTCATCTAAATTGAACGCATCCGCCCGAGGCATCAAAATAAACGTCTTATTCTTATACTCCTCTAAAAGCTCATTCAACCGTTGATGATGAGTAAAGTCTACCCCAGAAAATAAAAACGAATTAGACAAACAAAGATGTGTCATTCTTCCCGTTGTCATTTTCTTTCTTCTCTCCAAAGGATGATACAAAATCACAATTCGAGGCTTAGATTGAAATGGCTCAAGTAAGCAACAGTAGCATTTCATCTGAGGCTTACGGCATTGAACACAAAAGCCTCGTGACTCAACCTGAAAAACCGACTGCTGCTTTAGCTTTTTTCTTTTTTTTTCAGTGGCATTCATCAAAATTTTCCTGACGTCTTTTTTTACCTCTGCTAAGCTAGGGGCATGACTGCAATTCAAAGCTTAATCTACGGAGTCATTTTTGGACTCACTCAAATCTTTCCTGTAAGTAACCAAGCAACAAATGAGCTCATTCACTTCTATCTTGAATGGAATGTACCCAATCCCACAATGACATGGTATTATACCATGGCCTCTCTTTTTGCACTTTTTTTTGTTTTTAGACATGACTGGGCCAGTCTACTCTCTTCTTTTATTCGCTTTCTGATGAGCTTCAGAAAACCACAAACCTTGGATGAGTACCTTCCACTCATCCTTATTCTGATTGGACTTCCTGCCTTTCTCACAGAAAAGTTCATTCATTTTCCAATAACAGAGCTCCCTTTATGGATTCATGGATGTCTGATCGGACTGGGAAGCTTTTTACTTTGGTTGAGCGATCGCCGTTCAAAAAAAGTAAAAAAATTCTACGACTGGACCCCCTTAGATGCTCTTTTAATCTGCATTTTACAGGCAGTGGCCATCCTGCCTTTTGAAGCTCGAATTTTAGGAATTCTCATTGCTGCTTTTTTAAGAAACTACTCACGACAAGCCGCAATCAAACTTGCACTCTTGTCCACTCTCCCGAGCCTCATCATTAAAGCAAGTTCAATTGATACTCACCTGAAACTATCGGAACTTCCATGGATCGAAGGAGAAACAACTTGGATTTTAGTTGGACTTGGATGCGCAGCGTGCTTCACTGCCTCGCTGCTTGCAATCCAAAGCTTCCTTTCCATGACTGAAAATGAAAGCTTTGGAAAAATTTTATTTTTTAGA
>PBMP01000101.1 GCA_002722705.1 Pseudobdellovibrionaceae bacterium
AAAAAGCTAAATATCTTCTTTGAAAGACTAAAAAAGTCATCTTCTGGAAAGAAAGCGGCCTAGTTACATCATCTTGCGTTATACCGACCTTTATCTATGGTTCAATACGAGGTGATTCTTGTCATTTTTTCTTTAACCATCTGTTTTAATTCGTTTTTTATCTATTTTCAGAAAATCAACGATTCACGCTCCCTTTTCAATTTAGATCTACTGCATATTGACTCTGTTTCATATTTAATAGATAAGCCTATCTCAGGGGACCTCATGGCTACATCTTCTACTCGAATCAAACTCAATCCTTCTTATTGGAGACACGGGTCCAGCGTTCCGTTTTCGGATGACATCATTCCTTCAAGCCTTTTTCTCAAACATCGACATTATCTTGTTTTTGACCTAGAAACCCAAAGACTCGTTCAAGAAGTAGGAGGATGGGAACATATCGACAAACTCGGTGTCTCTGTTGCGTGTGCGTTTGATAGTAAAACAAACGAATATCTTTCTTTTAAAGAAAATGAACTCTCCGAATTAATCGAACTTTGTGAAAACAGACTGGTGATTGGATACAATATCCGCGGTTTTGACCTTCCGGTTCTTGTTCCCTATGGACTAAAAATCAATAAAGTCGATAGTTTTGATATCATGTATGACCTGGAAACCTTAACCCGACAACGCTACCTGAAACTAGAAGCAGTCGCTAGAGGAACTCTAGGCACAGGTAAGTCCGCAGATGGTCTCAAGGCAGTCGAATGGTGGAAACAAGGAGAAATCCAAAAAATCATTGATTACTGCATGCAAGACGTAAAAGTAACTTTAGATGTTTTCGAGTATGGCAGAAAACATGGCCATGTAAAAATTCAACGATCAGAGGAAAAAATTGTTGAGGTGCCCGTTCAATGGAACTAAATGACGCAAAAAGCCATTCTCTAAATAGCCTTATATTGCCTTATATTGCCTTATATTTAAAAAATTAAACAAATTTGAATAAAAAACTATGAGAATCTTTTGCATTTCTAAAATGCCTTGCTAGACTATTTACATCCAGGGACGGTGTGGGTTAAAGGGACCAAGGATCGGTCCTATTTTTTTAAACCAACTGCCGCTGGAACCCTTTCTTTTTCATCTCTAAGCAAAAGTAAACTCTCACTAAAAACATGATGAAACGGAATAAGCCATTTCTGACCACGACACCCAGACTTTTCCTCAAGAGTTCCATCTGTTCTCCCTATAATCACCTTTACAAGAGAAAGACATGGACTTGAATTCTGATCTCCTTTAGTAAAAAGCTCGTCTAACTCTTTCATCAGATCATCCGTCTTTTTTTCCAACTGAACCACTTTTTTCGTATCACCAAAATCTCTCTTTTTGGTTTTTCCATCAAAACCAACCGTAAGACTTTTTTCTGCCACCACTGCCAAATGGGTTTGATCCAAATCTATTTCAGGTTGATGAGCAGCTCGTTCAATCAAAACCCCAAATGCTTCAGTTGATGCATATTGAGAATCCATCCCCTCATACCTAATTTCAACTGACTGAACACGGGTTTTGGAATCCACAAGAAGTGACATTGTATCGTTTCGAGCGCCAATACAACCAGAGACCATCACAAAAAGAATGAGAATCCACTTTTTATTCATAATCGACTCCCATAAAGCGCTGAGGCATCTCTTACTTGACTTAAATAGAGCGGACTCTCCAAAAGACATTGAGCTTGATCTTTCTTTTTAAATAAAGGGATCTGACAATCCATTGGACTCACCCAATGAGCGACCGCCGAAGCAATCCAATGACCTGCCTCATCTCGACCTGCTCCCTTACAAGAAAAATCAATAGATGCGCACTCAAGAGCTTGATTCCAAACACCGGAACTCTTTAAAAGCAGACACGGAGACCAAGCTTGCGCAATGACTCGAGTCATTTCATATTCTGCTCGCTTAAGATCATTTTTATAAGTCCACATCCAAGAATTGCCACCACGAACCACAAAGGATTCTGAGTCTTCTACCTCTAAAAAAAGAGCGCCTCGCCACATTAAATCTTTTGCTACTTGACTTGCAGGAAACTCAAGACTCACTCGATTTAATTGCTCTTCCAATTGACTGTATTGAGCGTCGTTCATCAAATGATTATGATTTTTTAACCATCTTTTCAGCTTCTTTTTTGATTGATCAAATGTCAGATGAATTTTTTTAATTAATGTCTCTTCGCTTTCAGGAGAAATCTCAAAACTCCCTAACCGTTCTCTTAAATCACATGTTTTTTGAGTAAGCCACTGACTCACCTTTTTTTTCATTAAGTGATTTTTTAACTCTATCTGTTTAATTTTTTGTTTTTCTAAATGCGCTTGATGCGCCTCTGAAGTTTCTTCATGAGCTTGGTTTTGAAGGACCTGAGACGAACTTTCCAGAACTTCACCTGAATCAGGAGTAACCTCTGAAGGCTTTATAAGCACATCAGATTTCTTTACTATTTGTTGACGATGCCGATCTTCAAAATAATGCCAGCCCTTCCAAACTAAAAAACCGACTGCTGATAAGACAATCAGACTTAGGACAATCTCTTTAGCTCTTTCCATGAGCGCTATTCCTCCCTGAATTTCCATCTCTTAGATTACCTCGCCTTTAGGTAAGATACTCATGTCATTTTTTTGTCGATTTTTTACTCCAGTAAAAAAGGTATCCTAAGTCAATGAAGTGGCTAAATTTTTTTCTTCTCTTCCTAATCAACTGTGCGCCACTCTCTCCACCTCCGCTCGGACTTTCTGAAAATGATCAAGCCAGGTACCAAAACCGATCTCTCGAAACAATCGCACTTCTTGGTATCAATGATCTTCATGGAGAAATGGACTCTACTTCTTATGAGTCTTCGGACTGGAATTCAAAAAAAAAATTTAGCGTTGGAGGGTTAGCGAATTTACAAGGTTACTTTAAAATACTCAGAGATCGATTTGGCTCACGATTTGTTCCACTTAATGCGGGTGATCACTGGAAAGGAACTCTTCTCTCTGAACTTGATCACGGTAAAACAATCACTTCATTGTTTAATGACCTTGAGTTCAAAGCCTCAGCGCTGAGTCAAACAGATTTGGAACTTCCTCTTTCAAAGCTTAAACTTCATTCCAAAGAGGCAAAGTTCCCTTGGTTAATTTCAAATCTGAAGAAAAATTCAGCTGAATTTTCACAAGCTGCTCTATTCTCAGCTGGTGGTTTACAAATAGGGGTCATTGGACTCACTCTCCCTCGTAATCCGATCAACGCTCCCATTGCTCTTGAAGTCGAAACTCAACTTGAACAGCTCAAAATAACAATCGAAAATCTTGCTTCAAATTTAAGAGACAAGGGGGCAGATCTGATTGTTCTCCTCTCTCATGGAGACATTCGATGCAGACCTCCTCAACACTACCGTAACTCTAATCAATACAATGTATGGAAAGAGTCTGATCTTCAAAGTGACTGTCGTCCAGACTCAATGTTGGGAAAACTTATTTTTTCTCTAAAAAAAGATACAGTACAAGCAATTATTTCTGGAGGAAACCACCAACTCATCCATCACTGGATTGAAGGAATTCCTGTTATCCAAAGTGGTCATAGTGGACGTTTTTTTAATCTTATTTATCTGACAGTAGATAAAGAAACTCGTAGGGTCATTCCTGATCTTACTCGAATCGAAGGGCCTATCCCAGTCTGTCCAAAGATTTTTGAAAACCAAAGTAATTGCAATGGATGGACTCCTGCACCTGCACAAGGACGAGGAAACCTCATTCCACCTCTTTTTTATGGGCACACAGTTAATCCCTCAGAGCAAATGCGCCAAAAAATAGAACAACTCAAAAATAAAACAGCCGAAAAACGAACACAGTACATCGCTGATGCCGAAAGAACGATTCATCATTCTCGAATCTCAGAAAGTGAGCTCGGAAACCTGGTCTCTGATGCGATGAGAGACGCAACCGATGCAGACTTTGCTCTTTTCTATCCTGGAGGAATTCGAGCTGAAATTCCTCAAGGTAAAATCACAGAAGAAGTTCTTTTTAAATCACTTCCATTTGATCAAAAACTCGTATTAGTTGAAGTCAGTGGAAAACACCTAAAGACGATTATTCAAGTGGCCCAGTCCGGCGCTCGGGGGACCTACCCTATTTCAGGGCTTCAATTAAAAATCAGCGGGCCTGATCGTCATGCTTCTTCAAAAGATTTAAACCACAATCATAAAATTGAACATTGGGAAATTGACCGTTTAAGAAAAATCAGGTTTCCAAATGGAAAAAGAATCCAAAACCGCAAAAAATACAAACTCGTGACAGTGGACTACCTGATTCATGGCGGAGATGACTTAAAGTGGGCGTTTTCTCAAATCCCTCGGAATCAGATTAAATTTCTAGAACTAAGCGTCAGAGAAGCGGTATCAAACTACCTCAAGAAGAAATCTAAAATTAACACCTATGAACGACCTTTGATAGACCCCAAACACCCTCGAATTCGTGGAGCCGTTCACTGGAATCCAACTCTCCTTCACCGCAGCCCGGCAAAAATTTCTCACTCAAAATAAAATAAGTTCGAAAGTGAATCTTTTCAACAATTTGCTAACATAGAAAAGAGAGGACTTCTTTATGGACGATCAACACTCGAGCAATACAATGTTAAAAAAACTGGATGAATCCATTCAAAGCCAATTTCAAAAAAATAAAAGGGTTTTGAGTTTTCAAGAATATCTTTACTGGTTAGCGGAATCTCCTCAAAGCCAACTTCGAGGCTCTTCACAATACATTGTCGATATGATGGATCACTATGGAAAAGAGCAAGTCGAATCCGAATTCAAATCTGAAATCAAACAGACGTATCGTTTTCATCTTTTTGACCTACCTGTAGATGGTATCGCCCCTAAAGTGGTCGGACATGAAACCGTACAAACAAAAATCTATCAAGCATTAAAAAACTTCAATCGCTTGGGGATGAATAACAAATTACTTCTTCTACATGGTCCAAATGGAAGCGCAAAAAGTACAATCGTACACGCACTAATGGCCGGGCTAGAACGATACTCAAAAACAGATGAAGGTGCTCTTTATACTTTCAACTGGATCTTTCCAATAGAGAGTCTGACTCGAGGAAAAATAGGTTTAAATCGATATTCGGATGAAAGCACAGGAACCCTAGAAACCTATGCTCATCTCACTGATGAAGCGATTTCTGCAAAAATCCCAAGTGAAATGAAAGATCACCCTATTCTTCTTATTCCCTCTGAACAACGACAGGAAGCGCTCATTCATCTATTAGGAGAAGAAAAAGGAGTAAATCTCTGGAAAAAGCTCCCTCTCTATCTCAAACAAGGAGATCTTTCTCACCGGTGCAAAGAAATTTTTGAAGCACTTCTCTCTTCATATCAGGGGGACTATCAAAAAATTTTAAAACACATTCAAGTAGAGCGATTCTACTACGCTCGACGCTACAGAAAAGGTTTAGTTACTATTGAGCCTCAAATGCATGTGGATGCCCATTATAGTCAACTCACTATTGATAAAAGCATCTCCTCTCTTCCTTCTGCTCTTCAAGGAATGAACTTTTTTTCTATTCGAGGGGATCTCGTTGAAGGGAATAGAGGAATGATCGAATTCAGTGATCTCCTTAAGCGTCCAGTAGAGTCTTATAAATATCTACTCACCGCATGTGAAACAGGATCTGTAAATGTAGGAAGTACCATTGCTTACCTTGATACACTCTTTATTGGCTCTTCAAATGAACTTCAACTCGATGCATTTAAAGACTTTCCTGACTTTCCATCCTTTAAAGCACGGATGGAGCTCGTTCGAGTCCCTTATTTACTCAATTACAAAAAAGAGCAAGAAATTTTCGAGTTGCTTCTTCCACAAATTGCTGGAGAAAAACCAATTGCTCCTCACACGGCATGGATGATTGCTTTATGGTCAACACTTACTCGTCTTAAAAAACCAAACACAATGAATTACCCTTCTTCAGTAAGCTCATTAATTTCTTCATTTTCTCCACTAGAAAAAGCAAATTTATATGCAAAAGGATCTGTACCCAGTCGTTTCACTCCAGAAGAACGAAAAAAAATCAAAAGCTCGATTCATTTAGTAAAGGCAGAGTATTCAAACATTCCTTATTATGAGGGAAGAACAGGTGCCTCTGTAAGAGAAATGAAGGCTGTTCTTTTTGATGCAGCTCACAGAAACGAATTCAGTCATCTCTCCCCAATGGCAGTACTCAGAGAACTCGAAACTTTTGTAAAAAGAACTTCAGAATTTGATTTTTTAAAACAAGAAGTCAAAGACGGTTACCACGATATGAAAGGTTTTATTTCAATTGTTCAAGAAGAGTATTTAAATATCATTGATAGAGAAGTAAAAGACTCTATTGGACTTTACGACACTCAACAATGGGAAGATTTTATTAAAAACTACGTCATTCATGCATCTCACCTTCTTAAAAAAGAAAAAATGAGTCATCCTATTACAGGCCGCCCTCAAGATCCGGACTCTTCTCTGATCGAAGAGTTTGAAACGATTGTCGGTGCACCTAAAAAATCTGATGAGTTAAAACGTTTTAGACAAAATATTATTTCACAAATTGGGGCATGGTCACTCGAGAATAAAAACACACAAGTTTCTTATTCTAAAATTTTTCCAGAATACTGGGAAAAACTTGAACAACACTACTTTGAGTCTCAAAAAGAACTACTCATAAAAATGAACAAATCACTACATATTTATGATAAAAGAAGCACCTCTGACGAAGGAGCTATTCTTGCTCAAAAAACAGTTGAAAACATGGTAACGCAATTTAATTACAACGAAGAAAGTGCAGCCGAAGTGATTAGTTTTTTGATTAAAAATAGATACAACGGTTAATCATGAAAACGGAAAGAACCCTCTTTGCTGACGCATATTTAGTGGTGCACACCGTAAGTCCGGCACAACAAGGACAAAGGCTTGATTCGTTTTTAAAAAAAGTAGACTCTCATCGATCAAGAGAAAGAATAAAAAAAGACATCCGGTCCGGAAAAATAGAAATTAAAAGACCTGATTCGTCTCTGTCCATAGGAAAAATCCGCCCAAGCACTCTTCTTCAAGCAGGGGATGAAATTCATCTTCGATCAGAAAAGAAAGCCGAGCCCCCTGTTTCCTTTGACTATAAAGTTCTCTATGAAGACGAAAACTTATTTGTAATCGATAAACCAGCTCATCTTCCTGTCCATCCTGCAGGGGGATTTTTTTTTCATACTCTTTTAGTTCACCTTAAAACAAAGGGCTTTACAGAACCCTTTCGCCCCGAAAGAGAATTTTTTTTAGTTCATCGAATCGACAAAGAAACAAGTGGTGTATTGATTTTAACAAAAGACAAAGAAAGCTGTGCTCATCTCACTGAACAATTCACTACAAGAAAAACAAAAAAGAAATACCTCGCAATCACTCATGGAATACCTAAAGAAAAACAATTTTCAGTAGATGCTCGAATTGGAAAAGACCCTTTTTCTAAAATCAGATTAAAAATGAGAACAATCCCTACAAACGATCCTCACTATAGTAGTGAATGGACGGCTCTGACTGATTTTAATGTTTTATCAGAACACACCATCGAATCAGAAAAATTCAGTCTCATCGAGTGTTTTCCAAAAACCGGTCGACAGCATCAAATTAGATTACACTTAGCACATATAGGGCATCCAATCGTCGGAGACAAACTTTACAGTCTCAAAGATGAAGATGCGATTCGATTTTATGAACGTCCTCACTTTAATGAAGAAGAATCCAATGATCCTTTTGATGACGTTCAAATTCAAAAGAGACTTATTCTTCCGAGACAAGCCCTACATGCAGCAGCGATTTCCTTTATTCATCCAAAAACAAAAAAAGAAGTTTACTTTGAATCTCCACTCCCTAAAGATCTTCACTTCTTTTTAGAGGGACGAATCGCCATCCAACGTTGATCTCGTTTGTTAGACCATCTCACTGGATTACGTAAAAAACGATCAGTAAAAACTTCTCTTAAAATACCGTAATCTTTTACAATCGGAGTTCCAACAAAATCTGAATATCCAGATCCACCAAAAACTAAAAAATCAAAAGTTGAAACTAAAAATGTTCGATTAGGATCACCTAAAATACCACCTTCACGTCGATCAAAGATCACTTCTGGATGATCCACCAGTTCGACTTTTAGAAGCTGAGCATGGGCGTCCATTCCATCAACGGCTCTATTTTTACAATCTTGCTCAAAAAGAACTTTAATTCCACTAGGCATTAAAACACTATAAGAACCACAAGATTGAACAGATTTATTTAAAAGCGCAATAATCTTTGAAACTTTCATTGGACCTGCTGTGACCAATTTATTAGAAAAAGGAAAAACTTGATAAAATTTTTCATAAGTAATCGGTCCGGGATCAATACCTGCTCTGACTCCCCCTGTATTAACAAAAGCAATATCTGCTCCCGTAACCTCTCTCATAGAGTCAGTAATATAATTAGACATTGGATTCTCAAAGGTTCGATGTTTCCAAATTTCTCCCTCAGCAATTCCCAAAACACGGTTTGCAATTGGAGCGACTGCTTCTTTCGCTTTTTCTATCAATCGATCGACCACAGAATCGTCTTGAATTGCAACACCTTCAAAATAAACTTTTCCACCACGAACTTCACAAAATTGACTTTGTATTTGAGATTCACATTGATCATAATAATGATGAATTCCCGCTTTTACATAGTTTGAATCTACTTTCACCTCATGGGTTTTAGTATTCACAACCAGATCAACGCGGTTGAACCGATCAACTCCCCATCCGGCTTGAACCATAGGAACATCACCTATCATCTCTCTGTTCACATTATGAGTATGACCTGCAATGACTAAATCAATGATTTTTCTTTTTGAGCCAGAAAAGCGATTGTTTTTACCAATAATTGTTTTAATGAGTTCGGATGCGCCTTTATCTCCTCTTGCATTTCCATTGTGCATCACCAAAATAAAAACATCTGCTTTTCCTTCTAAAGACTCTCTTATTTCTAAATACTCATCTTTTTCATCTCTAAAATAAAGATCAGAGACATTACTCTGAGTAGTCATATGAGGAGTTCGAGGATTATCCATTCCAATCACTGCAACTTTTACCCCTCCTACTTTTTTTATCATATAAGGTCGAAACGCACCTTTCATAGAAAGTCGTTTTGCTTTTTTCCACTGAATTTTTGTGCGTTCATTAGAATCATCAGGGTTCATTTTTTTTCCTTTAGCATTCACCAAGGATTTTCTTAAATAAACGTTCGCAGCAAGAAGTGGAAACTCTGCCTTTTTTAATGCGTCTTCTAAAGCTCCTCTTGGATCTTTATCTGGGTTATTTTGAATAACACGGTCATCTAACCAACCTCGAGGACCAAAGTCATAGTCGTGATTTCCAGGAACAGCTGCATCATAACCAACAGCACTCATTGCCTGAAAAATCAATTTTCCTTCATTGTAATTAGACACCAAAGTTCCTTGAAACTGATCTCCTCCATCAAGAAGAATTAAACCTGCTTTTTTCCCATAAGTTTCATTCAATCCAGATCGAATTGCAGAAACAGCACTTGCCCAAAGCGCCATACCTCCTGCAAGTTTTCCGGATTGTTTCATTTTTCTTGGATAGATACTTCCGTGAATATCATTCGTACTTAAAACCGAAACGAGTCTTTCGTATGGACCCAATTCAATCTGAGTTTTTTGAAACCCAGAACTCCAAGCATTCCACGATAGACAAACAATAATAAGATTAATCATTAATTTCATTTCTCCCCCCGAGATAAAATCATTCTTTCTGACATTTCTACAAAACCTTTTCCTGAATATTCTTGGGTAATCCATTGTGGATACTTTTTTATTTGTTTTAAAAACGGTTGAATATTTGAAACTGCGACACTCCACTGAAAAACGTTAAACATGGGTTCGTCATTTGGAGAATCTCCAATATAAAGCCATCTTTCTTTTGATCGTTTTTCTTCTTTCTGAGTTTGCTCCAACCAATACTCAAAGCCTTTTGATTTTTCAAACGATCCAAACCACGTATTCACATGAATACTTGAAACTTTCGCGATGGCTCCTTTAGATTCACAAAATTTTACTAATTTTTGAACCTCATCAGAAGTCCACGGAGGTACATCTTCACAAAAATCAATCGCAAGGTCATATTCACGGTACGGCTGATCTGAAGCGAAAGACAAATCTTTCCATTGGTATAAAAGATCTATTTTCAGTTGATTGAGCTTTTTTCTCATTTCTTCTAAACTCAAAACTTGAGGGGTATCTAAACGCTCTCTTTTTCCTTGATTCATAAAAAAAGTAAATGCGCCATTTTCCCCTACCACTGCATCCACTGGCCAAAACCGAGCAATATGATCACACCACCCTGCAGGTCTTCCTGTCACTGCAACTAATTGAAATCCACTCGCCTTTAAACTCCAAAGAGATTGATAAGTTTCAGGAAGAATCTTTCCATCTGTTGAAAACGTATCATCAATGTCAAAACAGATTCCATCAATCTGACTTAGAGTTTCTAATGATGCTTCTTTCCAGGGAGTAAGACTCATGCTTGCCCCCCTTTTATGCGATCACAACGATAAGGGCATTGTTTTTCGTGGTTATCACAGGGTTCTACATGAATCTGAGTTTCTGCAGATGGAAAGGTCACTTCAATTGCCTTTTCCATCCGATCACAAATAGAGTGAGATTCTTCTACAGTCAGATATTTACAAACCAATAAATGAAAATCAATGTGTCGAGAAGGCCCGGAACGTCGAGTTCTTAGATCATGAATTCCTTTTACTGGATCTGTAAAACGAGAAAGGATCTCTCGTATTTCTTTCAATTCTTCATCAGGTAACTGAACATCCACTAAATCAGCAAGGGCTCTTTTAGTTTGCTTTACTCCAATTAAAAAAATGTAAACTGCAACACCAAGACCACTTAAAGGATCAAGCCAAGTCCATCCTGTCCATTCAATCAAAAGCAAGCTTGTCAATACGCCCAATCCCGAAAGAACATCACTCAAAAAGTGAAGCGCATTTACCTCAAGAGCCATACTTTCTGTTTCTTTAGATGTTCTTAAGTTTTGTTGATAAACCCAAAAGCTTACTACAATAGAAACGACTAAAATTGAAATCGCCATCCAACTATGGTCTAAATGCCCCGGCTCTGACCATCGACTTAAAGATTCATAAGCAATGAATCCAGCAGCTCCTAATAATAAAACTGACTCGAGAAGACTTGAAACCGTCTCAATTTTACCATGACCAAATGGATGAGCTTCGTCTGCAGGTTCACCTGCCCTCGGAACAGCGACATAAGCAATTGCAGCCGAGATTAAATCTAAAAAAGAATGAATTCCTTCAGAAAGAACACCCACAGATCCGGACAACACCGCTCCTACGAATTTAATCGCAGTCAAAAAAAGAGTTGCTCCTAAAGCAAGAGTTGCAGCAGATCGACGTTGGCTCATTTTCTGTTAGTGACTAAATGTCACACCTCCAGAAAAATACGAATCCGTATTCTTTACTCCAATCCCCAACTCTGAAACAAAAGCAAATCGATCAGAGAGACGAAATAAACTTCCCATCACAAAAGTCATCAAGGTCTGCGCTTCTCCATCACTCAGTCCCAAACCTACCGGAAAAGAAACAAAAGGATCAAACTCGGTATTTCCTGAATAAAAATTTTTATGAATATACGGGACCGCAACAAACTCAGTTTGACCTGCAATCGGTCTTTTTACATAACGAGCTTGAGTCGCTAAACCAATTCCAGGTTGTTTTCCAATGTCAGGAAAAAAATCAAAAATTGCTGAAGCTCCTATTCGAAACTGTTGGGGTCCTCCTCCAGTTCCGATGATTCCTTGAAAATTCAACCAATCATTATACCCTTGAGTGTACTTCGCATTGACCCCAAGGCCAGCACCTTCTTCTCGCGCGAGAGTCAAAACAGGCTCTACTCCAATTGCAAACTGATCAGGATCGACAAAACGGGGAATATCAAAAACTCCAGCATTTGCACTGAGCCCAAAACATAGCCCTATCCAAAAAGTGATTTTTCTCATCCAGCCCCCAAAAAATAAAATAAACTCAAAAGAACTTAAAGCTTCTCTGAGTCAGGGTCAACTGAAGATCACTCCTTTGAATGAAGCTCTGCAAAAATACGAGAACACGTCTGTTGATTCTTTTTATTCGCTAATGGAGCTTTTTTAGAAATCTGAAAGCTTTGAATTTCTTCTGCTCGCCTCTCTTTAGCGATTTGATCAATATCTGCAACTTTTGACGGAAGTGGAACCGAGGTTTTAATCCTCTGCTCACCGAGTCGAGCAGCCTTTCTTCCTTCTCGCTTCTCTAACCAACGCTTAGGACTCATTGCATTAACTAAACGACTCCACCACCCACTCTGACTCGACTTTGACCATGCTCCTTCGTGTTCTTCATAAAATTCAATGAGATCTTCTTTTTGTAAAATTCCTTTTTCAATCAGTTGATTCCCTAAAGGAATAAGAGCATCTTGATAACGAGCCTGAAGCACATCGTATGCAAGCTTTTGAGCTTCAGTAATAAAAAGTTGAACCTCTTCATTAAATAATTTTTTTAAATCTCCTGAGAGTTGTGAAATAAATTGATCCGTACTTTTTCCTTCAGGAGCAATCAGTCCAGGATCTTGAGAAAACGAAAGCCCCTGATGAATAATTGCTAAACGAGCTCTTTGAATGGCTCTTCCCCAGTCATTAGATTTTCCAGAATCCGTAACTGCTCCTTGGATGACCATTGATTGTGCAATATCTCCTGCAAGCAGCACTGCGATTTCAGAGACCACACGCTTACGTGTCCACGCACCATCTTTCTCTTTTCGGTGTTGAGCAATTCCTCTATACATCAACCAACGTCCATCGATTTGTTTTACTCCGGGGATAATAGAAATTAATTGGGGCGAATAAAACTCTCCTAAAAGGATATGTCTGACAAGCTCATGCCCCGCTTCATGAAATCCCGTAATCATTTTCATCGTTGAATCTTCTTCGAGTTCTTTCACTCGTTGTTTTCCATCAACAGAAAACGGAAGGACTTCTCCATTACCTCTGATGAATTCAAAATCTAAACGATTCCAGAGCTGATCTGCATGAAGGTCTTCTTGTTCAACCGATTGTCTAAAGTTTAGAAGAACCGTTTCTCCTGAAGGAACCCCTTGTGACAATAAAGTATATTTCATTTCTTCTGAAAGAGTTTGAACAAAATGTCTCAAAGATCTTCCTTGTTGGCGAAGAATCATTCCTTCTTGATCAATCACATCTAAAAGTTCTAACCATTCTGAATCTGATTGAACTTGAACGTGCCACCCTAATTTACCCTCTGTAAAAGCCATTTCCTCTAAAGACTGAATCAACATCTGCTGAGCCAGCTGTCTTCTTGACAAAAATGTATGAGGAGAAAAGAAAATAATATCTTTTCGACTGACTCGACCAATCAACGGTTCCGGAAGAAACTCAGTCAAAAACTGTTGTAAATAATTGGGGTCAGAAACCGACTGACGATAAACTTCTTCCATAGCCATTTGCTGCTGAATATCGGGAATCCTTTGTGGAATATCTTCATACCACTGGTCTCCTAGATTACCCGTTGCAATAATGATGACGTCAGACATAGAACGAACTTCTTTGTCACAAAAACCACTGAGATGAGGATTATCAAAAACAGGGTAAAAAGCAGTCATTGCTTCTCGATTCAATTTATCAAACTCATCTAGCAACAAGACCATTTTTCCATCTGTTTTGTCGTAAAACTTCATGAAATCAGATGGAATCGGATTTCCTCTTGAATCTTCATCCCCAAAAATTTTTCTTTTTACGACTTCTGCAGGTGCATTCTTTAACCCAGACAAGTCCATAATATGGACACGCTCTTGACTCTCTTCTTCATCAAAAATTTCCTCAGACAATGCATTTGCAGTTTGAGTTTTTCCAGTCCCAGTAAGTCCTAAAAGAATAAAGGTCTTTGCAATTCCAGGAGTCTTTTTATTTTTTTCAACTTGACGGATTGCAATTGATTTAGCAATTCGGCGAATTGCCTTTTCATTTCCAAAAACCTTTTTTTGAATTCGACTCCCTAAGCTCAAAAGATGATCTCTTTCCTCAGCGCTAATCGGATCTATTTTTTTTGTTCTAAGGGTCGGCTCTAAAAGTTTTCGATCCACTTCAATGAACTTATTTGCATCGGTGTGATACTGAGGAACTTCATTAAAAAATACAATTTCAGCTGTTCCATCTTCTTTTTTTTCAATATCAATAGTAATAAATTTTGACTGTAAATAATCAAACTTACCTTCTTGAAACGCTTCTTCAATAGGAGCTCTAATGAGTGAATTAATTTTCGCTTCAATCGGTCTAGCACTCTCTTCTGCGACATGTTCAAATTCTTGAACAAACTCAATTGCAGAGTCTCTCCAATCTAAAACAATTCTTCTTTCACTATTAGGAACTGCCTTTTGAAAAACTCTTTGGGTGGCTTTTTTAAAAATTTGTTTAAATTGTTTCAATTTTATCTTCGCAACAGCTTGAAGGTCCTTTGGAGAAAGCGGACGCAGGGCTATTAAAGCTTCATTTGAAATTCGGTTTAAAAGTTCTTCTGAAATCCCCAAACTTTCAGAATCACTTCGGTCATTTGGACCTCCATTGGTAGCCATAATTGCTTTTCTCAAACGAGTTTTTGTAATTCGATTATATTTTTGGATCATTTCTTCATATGAAAGAGGATTTCCATACCTTTGACCGTTGAGAGAGCGAGAGGTCATTAATTCAATCCCTTCATTAGATGCCAAAATAAAAGTAATCGGAACAAAAATTTTCTCAACTCCGCCATTTGGATTTGGAATATGAAATACTCCATTTTCCATTCCTGATTTCAAAAATAAATTTTTCACCTCTTTTGGCCAATTATGAAACTCATTGATAAAAACAACACCTTCGGTCGGATCAGCCCCCTTTGGAAGAGATCTTGCTTGAGAAAGTCGATCATCCACTTCCACCACATAATCAACTAAACTTCCGTTGCCTGAATTTCGAGTTAAAACAGCGTACTTTCCACCTGAATGTTCGACTAAAAACTTAATAAAAGGACTGATCTCATTTGCCCCTTGATGTCCTGTCGAAGAGCCTAAAACGCCCCACAGATCGGCTTTAGACTTAACCGGCTGAATCACAAAGAGATGATCATAAGAAGCACCTACTTTTTCGTGAATCGCATCAACGTAGGCATGTGCAGTTGTATCTTTCCCTGTTCCTGGAAGACCCGTTAAATAAAGAGCGATTTCAGGTTTATCTCTCTCTTGATAAAGCCTTCTTTTTCTTTCCATTTGCATTAAGCGATCAATGACTTCGGGCTGACCAATAATTTTTTGCTCTAGCATAGCTCTAAAGTCTTTTAGAGATTCTTGTTCTTTACTTCGATAATGTTCTAACGAACTGTTTTTTTGACTTGGATTGACTCCATAAGAAGGAACAGCTCCCCCTAAAAAAAAGCTCAGCGACCAAAGTGCCACATTTTTCATCTTACTCTCCCTGTCCTCTTCATGAGACAAACATGGCTTAGCGAACGAACTCTTTTTAGTCAACGCGATGCGTTTATTATTTTTATTACTTTATTTTTTTAGTATATTTTTCTAGAAACCGTTAAAATTACTGAAAAATCAGTTTCACCTGAACTCTATATTGACACTCATCCCCTCCTCAAGATATGAGAGAGATCTTCTTAACGTAGTTGTGGTGGCCGTAGCTCAGTTGGTAGAGCATCGGATTGTGATTCCGAGGGTCGCCGGTTCAAGCCCGGTCGGTCACCCCATTTTTAGGTCAGCGTAAGATTGGAATGATCCGAACCTCCGGGTTCGGATTCCTAACCCCATAAAAACAAAAGGCAACAATGACACGTACTTCTCGATTCTTCTCGGAAGTGTTGTGATGCCTCATCACATTGAATCACGCAAAATCACACCGAATCACAATTTTTGTGCTGATTTTGTGCTGACTTGGAAAATCCCTCGTCGAAATTGTCCTCTGCCTGCGGTTTCGGTTTCTACCCCAAATCCGTGGAATCTCCGCGTTAAACCAATCTTAAAAAAATATCCAAATCAAATTTTTAATCTCGCGTTTGCGAGACAGGCACACTTACGCCTTTTTTAAGATCAC
>PBMP01000102.1 GCA_002722705.1 Pseudobdellovibrionaceae bacterium
GTGAAGTAGGTATACTGCCGCCTCCTGTTACACCTGTTATTATAATCTCTGGGGGGTCGCCCGCTTTTGTATAAGTTATAGTAATATCTGGTGGCGATCCACCATATGTTAAGACCATATCACCCATTTCAGGAAACTCGTCTATTGTTCCCGTAGGTAAAGGTAGCGTATCTCCTGGAGCTAAGACAGTCGTAGGGAAGGTGGGTGGTGGTGGAGGAGGAAAATCTACACCAGTAGGAAGAGGTAAAGCAGGTATACGGTCGGCTCCTGCTATATCTGTAATTATAATCTCAGGGGGGACGCCCGCTTTTGTATAAGTTATAGTAATATCCGGTGGCGATCCACCATATGTTAAGACCATATCACCCGTTTCAGGAAACTCGTCTATTGTTCCCGTAGGTAAAGGTAGCGTATCTCCTGGAGCTAAGTCAGTAATGGGGAAGGTTTCGGTAAGTGGCGGTTTTCTTGTTATACTAATAAAATCGCCAATGTCGCCTAAGAAAGGAGGAGAAAACTGTAATTTTCCTCCTGGCGGCGATTCATCGATTATGTCCACAATAACTGCTTCATTGCCATGCGGTGCAGGGGGTACAAATATTAATGTGTCTCCGACTCTATATGGGTCAACATTCTCAAAATGATAATAATAATTAGGAACAGGTTCAGGCAGTACTGCTGCTTCGATTGTAAAACCAGTACCATCTCCAAAACTAGGTCCGCCGTCACAATATATTATTATTGTTCCAGTCGATCCGGGAATTATATCAGTAATAAATGTTTCCGTCTTGTCCCCGTCAGGATCTGTAATAATTACAGAATCTCCTATTGATAAACTTGTCGAACCATCTATCTCGAGACCTGTTTCTGTTCCGTCTACTTCTGTTGATTCAGCACCAGCACCAGCACCGGTACCACCATCCGCAGCAGATCGCGACGCAGCACCACCAATATGTGATGTCAAAGTACTAGTTCCACCCATCATAGCATTACTTATTATTTCTGAAATATCATGGTATCGAAGATAATTAAAAGATAGATCGCGTATATTACCATTAAAATTTGATGAAATATCTGTTTTTTCTATTATTATTTTATTATTAGATAACTCGTCAAATATTCCTCGAATAGTAAATGATATATCTAAAATTATCATTGAACTATCCTTTACTTCTAATTTGTTAAAAGATATATCGTTGGGATCTTGATTAACATTAGATAAATCCCAATACTTATGCCATGTATTGCGAAATGATGCATCACCCCAACTATCATCTACTAGATTTTTTGTTTTAGTTTTTATGTGTATTTGTCCGTTTATATTTTCTGTCCATACACCCCAACTACCACCAAAGGTAGTGGGATCTAAAGAAATGTCAATAGTATCTACTTGTATATTTTTCGTTTTATTTATAACTTCGTGACCAAAAAATCTAGCATTTGACATATTTCCCAAAAACGAGTTTCTTTGTCTCGTTGTTGAACCATCAACGGGTCCTGAAATATTTGGATATTGTCCTCCTTTGCTCCCTGAATTATCCTTTCTAGTAAATCCCTGTGCCGAAGCATCCCATATTTGATTTCCCGAAGTATCTTGAAGTTTATTAACTTTATTAATACTATTGCCCCACCATATAAATAATTTATCTTTTTGTGAAAATGATATTGGATTATCAACATTGCTTATATCAGCATTTACATTTCGCGACAAATCTATCTTTACTCCACTTACATCATCATCCAAATCTGTTTTTTCTTTTTTAATATTTACAACTGTTATTTTCGAAATATCTAAAATATTATAAGAATTATCTAGTTGACCTTTGGTATAACTTCTTGAAATAATCTTGAAATAATTTCTACATAAATCAGATCCACAAATATCAACAAGTTTACCGTCTCTACCTTTAAACCAAAAATAAATACTATTATTTTCTGCATAACTATTGCCTGAACTTTCATAATAAGGAGTAATGACATTATTAGAAATCGATTTAATATCGAATTGAGAAAAATTTCCTGCTGTTGACGTTCGTGCTTTAATATTACTCATATCTACTGTTCCGCCCATATTATCTAATTTAAATTGAAATTGACCGCTACTCGCATCTATATAAAAAAGATCCGAGCAGGATATTCCATTCACTAACTGAAAGTGGGGTTTATTCATGTACAATTTTGGTATTAATCCGTTAGCAAAACTACAATCGCTAGTCCAATAATCTTCTTGCGATATACCTATATTCCAACTCATATCAATTAACTGTTTTGCTTTTAATTGTTCTATAGGTTCGTTTACTTTAAAAAATAGTCTACTAGGATTGTTTTCATTAACATATATTTTTTCAATCGAGGCGTCTCTTGTACGCACATCAATTTTAACATCGTCGACGTTTATGCTAAAATCAACCTTTCCATAACGTAAATAATTACCTGATTTATCTTGTATATTTTTACTCAAAGTCTTATGATGATGGGTTTTAAATACACGAAGGAGATTTTCATTTAATGTACCTCCAGACCCTTCTACAATACATGATATATCTAATATTATTCTACTTACATCCGTTTTCATATTTAAAACGTCTACTTTTTGTGGTATAGGCTCGCTCATAACATTTGAAATATCCCATTGATAATTAAGAGAAGCATCATCACTTACATCAATATGTTTTAAATTATTATAAAATGGATCATTTATATTTATATAAATTTGCGTATGTAAATTTTGTAACCAATTTTCACCTATTTTACCGTAAAATAATTCATTGTTCTCATTTTTAAACGAACCAGAAATTTCATGAAAATAACCTGACATATCAATAATATTATTTGAAATTTCAAATCCATAAAATATTGATTTTGGCATTTCACCTATGAATGTTTCAGGATCTCTAGTTGTAGTAATTAATGCACCTGATATATCTACTTTTAAGCCACCACTGGTATGTTTTTGCGCAGATGCATCCCATATCTCATTATATGAAATATCTTGTAATATATTTGCTCCCTTTCCTTTTGCTGTTTTGGAATCCCACCAAATATATATTTTTTCATGTTGAGAAAACGAATAAGGATTATTAGTACTACTAAGATCTGCAAATGAATTTCTTGATATATCAAGTTTTACACCTGTGACATTTCTATGTGGTTGATTTGGTCCTGCAAAATCTTTCGTAATTGTTGTAACAGAAACTTTACTTATATCTATAATATTAAATGAGTCATCTAATATCACATCACCTTTGTTATATGTGGCCGACTTTGAAATTATTTTAAAATAATTGCGCGATAAATCATTATCGCTTATATCTACTAATTCTGTACCATTATTAAACCATATATATATACTATTTGGCTCTGTTTGTGAAATATAACTACATGACATATCAAACCCTTCATGTGTATAATTTTTTGTGTAAAATGGCGTTATTACATTATTAGAAACTTCGCTATTAAAATTTTTAAGATAACCATTATATATTGATTCTCCCATTGCAGTATCTCCTGATCTGGGTGTGTATGATATTGTTATATTATTTGTATATTGCGCAGAACCCCATACATCCTGTACATTTCCAGTTCCGCCATAAAATAATCTAAATTGGTTGGATCTTAATTCATCCTCGTCTCCTTCTCGCGTTGGATTAATTAGTTCACAAGAAGCATCAATTAAAATTGCGGATCCATCAGCCCACGCAAGTTTTGATCCAAAATAATCTGTAGCTACTTTACTTATATCATTATTATTATAAACCGAACTCACTAATCTAAAATCACTGCCGCATGGTGTTGTTATTCTACCACCGGAAGGTCCTGCTATATCAAAAATAAATTGATTAGGATATTTATTTCCCTTATCTAATGTAGGAATGCGAATAGCTTCATCTTCATTTCCAGATAATTCTAATTCTAAAAAATCATTAATTAAAACTCTTTCGAAATCTTCGACCCACTTCCACTTAGCCATATCAGCATCTCCTTCTGCTCCAACCATTAAACCAACTCTTCCTGGAGGTTTTTCATATATTAATGTAGGCGGAGAATCGCTTGAAAATTCAATTAGATTATTTTCAAATACTAACTGTAATACAATTGTATTTTTCCCTTCCGGTTTGTTATATTCAACTTGAATTGGATTAACACGGCCACCACCATTTTTTATAACACTGAATGCGCTTACAGGAATATTATTGCCACCTTTCCCGTCTTCGTCTGCATTATCAGAAAATTTAAAAACAAAAAGGTCGGGGCCGCCCACACCGCCTCTAATAGTATTATCCCATAATGTAATAATTTTTTTTTGATTATAGTCATTATTCTGGGGAAAATTGATATTATCTATTGGAGGTTGCACTGTTTGAGCAATCCTTGGGTAATCGAAAGAAAAATTGTTTATAGCACCTTCGTTTCCATTCATATTCTCTTCACTCGTCAAATCATACCATTTAATCGGAATAGGAATATCTAATGCCTCAAAACTATTCAGAATACCTCCATTTTGATCTATAATACCATTAGGGAGAGAAGGCGGAGAATAATTTAAACTAGGAAGTGAAGCCAAACCAGATAAATCATATTCTGCAGTTATACTTATCCATTTAGCATCAAATGTTTTATTATATACAAGTTTTGGCATTGTTTCTTCATTCCCGTATGTATCCCATTTCCAATTAACTTTTTCAACAGAAGACAGATCTAAATCGGTAGTTAATCCGTGGTGGTCGCTGGGCTTTTTTTTCCCATTAAAATTCACTATACTTACTCCGCTTAAATCAACATTACAAATATCGTACCACCAAACATTATCACTATCAAATGAGTCACCGCTTAAATCAGGTTGTTGCATTCTTAAAAAAATTTGGTTTGGATATTCTTGAAAAATCATAATTGAACTCAACTCAGTTATAGGCGCGTTAGTGGACGGATCATAACCTGTTTTTGCTATATTAATTGATAAGTCTAATATATTATTACAAGCGTCTGGAATATTTTTTAAAAAATTTTCCATTAATCCAGTGTATGAAGCTAATCCCTCACCAACAGGTCTCTCATATTTTACACGAATATAATTTCCAGAACCATCATTAGTATGATGTTTAGAAAATCCACGTACCCCTCCACCACCCTTGAACTTTGTTTTTAATATAAGTAGTCTACCATCATCTTTAATTTCTACATCATCAATATCAGTATAATCTGTTGTTGAATATGATGGATCATTATTATACCATCTAGTTTTATAAGAGAAACCTTCTGTGTTGTTGTCCGCATCCATATTTATTGAAGGGTCACAAATTATATTAATATGACCATATTTATCAATCATTAATTCATTTTCAGGATATTTTGTAAAAAATATATTAGCACTTGGACCCTTTTCACCAACATTTATAGCGAGGAATGGGGTTGTTTCATCTTGTAATCTATAACCTAGTGAGTCTCTCAATTTGCTATTGGCGTTATCATATGTGATAAAAAAATCGCTAGTTCCGTGAATATTTTCCGTAAATATAATTTTTAAACCATTATTACCAAATTCCTCAATCTTTGTAATTTTCTCGGCGCCAAAATTGATGGACTGTCCACTGTCTGCTCGGATTTCTTTTAAGTTAAATCGTGGCGGGCTTTCTTGTGCTATTGTCGAAGAGCTTAAATCACTATTATATTCCAAAGTAAGAAAATCATTATTTACTGTAGCATTATCAATATGTGTCCAGAAATCAACCAGATTTTTTGTAACAGGTTCGCCGAGGTCATGGGACAGCCACGCATTTGTATTTACAAGATAAATATTGGTCGGGTCGCGAGAGTCATTTAATCCTTCAATTGTTGTTGGATAATATGGTGCATTCACTTCATAATAAAATTTAAATTCATCAGTAGATTGAATATTTGATGGATCATGGTTTGTCCATAATTCTAATTTGATATTATTATTTCCTATTTTGAATCCTAATGGATTAAATTCATAATCGGATACTGTAGCATCATTTGGACGGATTCTTTTAATCTTAAAATCCGATACAGATGTTTTTGGTGTATCAGCGATTAATTGTATTTTTCCTGTATCTTCTTCTTTGAATTTTATAATAAAATTTACAGACAGGTCACGATCATTAATCGTATCACCTACGGACCCGTCTTTTATATTTGTTATCTCCACAGACGATACATCTATACCTTTAATATTATTTTTAATTCGACATACTGAATTATCTATTGGGTCATTGGCGTTGTTCCAAATCTCATCTTCGTTGTACATTGACAATTTATTGCTTTCATCATGCTCTGAATTCAAAATATCATTTCCATAAATATCTCTAAGAATTGGACAAGTATCTGGTGGAGATGACCATGATTTTTCTGCTTTCCAATAAAGTCCTATTGAGGAAACCTTATTAGGTGGCAAATATTGATTTTCTTTTAATATAAACTGGGCTCCTGATATTGTTTCTGTAAAATCAGGAAAATTACAAACACAATCTACTATTTTAATAGAAGAAACATCTACTTTATTAATAGATATATCCTCAGATTCATGTCCATATTTCATTTTCCATATTATTTGATACTTATGTGTATCATTATCGGCCGAGGTCCAATTTTCTAATGCAATTTTATTTCCTATACTACCGTGTACATCAACAGGATCTGAAACTTTAAAAACTGTTAATACTTTATTAGGGGACGAGTTCATCACTTTTCCATATGAAAAATGTAAACTATCGACGTTATTTAAAAATCCGTTAAAATCGTCATGGTCAAATGCTGTAGTGCCACAAATATCTAAACCAAATTGATCTCTTAACCATGTTCGAGCATTGGTGGGGTTGCTCCCCCCGGTGTCCGCTTTATCATCATATGTTAACTTATACGTAGCTTTTCTTTGTATTTTATATTTGACTCCATTTTCACTAGGTATCGTAGCCACAAGATGTTTGCCTCCTGATGACGTTGCGTCAGCACTGTGAAAGGCAAGGTTAAGTTTCTTGTCAGTCGGCGGGGACATAAGTACTCCTTCCTTCGCTGTATATTGTGGGATAAGTAAACCAGGAGGCGAATCAAATACAGTTAATTTCCAATTACCAAAACCGGCGGATGTATTGAGGCCGTTTTTTGATAAATCCCTACAAAATGTAGGTTGTATTTTAATCGTCGATGCAGAATTATCATCAACCTCCGTTACACATATCTTGGACAATAAATTTTTCTTAATTGAATCATTTAATTTAGATGTAGATGAAAAAGAATCAGGACCTCTAAGACCTTTTCCCAAAAACCGTGCTAATGCCGATTTTGTGATAGGACCATCGACATTATCTGGAAAAATATTTTGTATTCTTTCACTAACATAAGAAACACTTAAATTAGAATTGCTATTACCTGATATAATTGCCGATAAATCACTTACGCGATTATCAGGAATTTGCAGACTTAAGGTATTATTATACAATAAAGAAGATCGATTATTACCACAAAAATCTACATTAAAAGATATATCGTTGTTACCGATGTTTAATGATATATCAAAACATCGCGATATATCCTGTGATGCAATTATATCAACTGGCTCTTTAAATTTTACTAAAATATATGCATGATATGTCTTTATATCAAGACATTCTTCATCTGCGCAGGCCATCTAATATATGTAAATATATAATATTTAATTCCTTAAATACAAATAAAAAAAATAAATGTATATCGTGCAATTACATGTAATTTATATAATTTTTTTTTTTAAATATACTTACAAAATGTAAAAGTTTTCGTATTTATAATTATATATTTAATAATTATAAATGTATTTATCTTATTAAGAATTATTAAAATGTTATGCGGTTTGATTTTATTAATGCGCGTGCAGTAATTCTTTCTTGTTTTGTCGTTCTATCATCTTTAAACCATGTCATAAAACCTGCTTTATTTATAGATGCGAATTTATATGTTTTCGTTTTATCTGCTGATAAATCATTTACAACTTTTTTATAAAGAGATCTCATTAAGTTTCCACGATGAAAATATTTTTTGAGTTTTAATGAGATAAATTTGATTTTATCTTGACTTAATTCAGGATACATCGGCAAATATAAAACACAATCTAATATATTTTGCATATTAACTAATTTAACTTTGTGTTTTATTTGTTGAGTATCGCGTTGTCGATCATGTTCGATATTTATATGAATTTTCGTATCAATACTATAATGATTTAAATATTCACGCAATTTATCTCTGGTTTGTTTACATATTACTTTAATTATAAATAAATTTGAACAAGAATCACATAAACTTTTTTGTTCAGGTATTAATATATCTTTTGACCCAGATAAACACTTTTTATATTGTTCTCTTATTTTTCGTCTCATTTTATTTTGATGATCTAATACTGTTAAGTTATTATTTAACATATGAGCTTGTATATGATCTAATTTGTTGGGGGAAATATATTTTGTATAACATTCATTTTGTCCATTATTTTTCATTATTCCATCTATGTTTATTACGTTATTATATATTTTTTCATCATTTATAGTTAGAGCGGCGCAATTTCCCAATACTTTTAAATTACTCTTTGCATTTAAACCAAAACAACCTATATCTCCAATACTCCCTAATTTCTTTTTTTTGTAAAGCGAACCAATAGCATTAGTAACTTCTTCTATTACATATAGATTGTGCTTTTTTGCAATCTCCATTATATTATCCATATCTGCACAATACCCATATGCATGCGATACAATAATAACCTTAGTATCTTTTTCGATATTTTCTTCTATTTTAGTTGCATCTACCAATAATGTATCAGGATCAAAATCCAAACACTTAAATTTATAACCTAATTTTATTAAATAAGTTAGATCTGCTGGTGACATATTACCCTGTATAAGAATTTCTTCATTTTTTTTTATTTTTAATGCTTCAAGTGCTGTTTTTAAAACATTTATCCCAGAATTTATTTGAACGCAATATTTTGTATTAATATAATTAGCAAAATTTTTTTCAAATTCTTTAATGTATTTATTATTATTTATATTAGAATATTGATGATTATTGCATAATATTTCATTATTTTCTTTAGATATTTGAAAATTATTAAAAGGAACTTTCATTATATTATTTACTATTATTAATTTATTTAAATATTTTTAAATAAACTAAAAAAATTATTTTATATTTTTATTATTAAATTAAGAATTTGCTTCCCATTCGACAGTATCAAAATCTTGTAAACGTTTAATATTAGCACGACCTTTATGTAAATAATTGTTGTATCTGTCTTGAATATTTCTTGAAAAATCAGGATGAATGTTAATTAAACTTATATCAAAACTATTATTTTCGGGGTTCCCACTACTGTTAACATTTAGTTTTCCAGAGATATTAAATTCAATATATTGGTCAAACTCATAATTCTTAACTGACACTGAATTAATATCCCATACGAAGGGTGGCGAACTTCCCACTGTATTTTCCAAACTCCAATAATTCGCTATATCAAGAGAATTGGTGCCATAATATCCTGATCCATTACTGAGAGAACGAATAAAGCCATGTGGATATTCTGTTTCTTGATCAATATTTGTATATAAATGAATTGATCCAGATGCATTTTGAATTCCGGGGGGAGAATCATATCTTATTATCATTTTATGTTTTTTATTATGAAGACTTGTAGCTGATATTTCTATTATATTGTTTGAGATTTCCAATCCATACACATTTCCTGTTATTGGCATAGGTTCTGATGGATTCGGATCAATAAACGGATTTGCTGGAAAATATCTTGTAGAATTAGCTCCGTTTACAGGAGGACTAAAATCAACCAGTCGCCCATCGGGATCCGAATGATTTTGACACGACGAATCCCATATCCAAGTCGACCAGACTTCACCATCTCCGTGATACTGCAATTTTTTTGAATCTTCGACTTTGGTATCCCACCATACATAAAGATTATCGTATTGTGAAAAAGATATAGGATTTGTAACGGACGATACATCCGCTGTTTCGTCGGCTGATAAATCTAATCTAACTCCTTTTATCTTTTTGGGTGGACGATTTGTACCACCGTAATCTTTGGAAATATCTATAATTGTAGCATTCTTTACATCCAAAATATTATATTTACCGTTATCATTATCATTTGTATGAGTTTTTTCAGATATAATTTTAAAATGATGGGGATTTAATGTGTTCTTGCAAAGATCAATCGCATCAGAAGCTCCATTAGTGTCTTTTTTATTAAACCAAAAATAAACTCTATTAGGCTCGGCTTCATTTATAAAACTATTAGGAGAGCTACCTGTTGGATTTTTGGGGTAATATGGTACAGTGAGTTTGTTTTTCGATCCATCAATTAGACAATTAGCACAAGAATCTAATTGGCGACCAAATATTGTTCTACCCCATGGATAGTCGGCATTAGAATTTACTTTACCTTTATCAAAATTTACTTTTGCATTACCACTCCCCAATGATGTTAATGCGAACCCGCGTTGTACCCGAGTCGTCCGCGGCTCTGCTTGGAAATTTCGTAACTCTACATAAAACTTCTTTGAATATTTTTTATTGTTGATGATATTGATCGGGTCCATCAGTTCTATATTTGCTTCATTAGGGTCGGATGTATCAAAGTAAAGTGTTGAATCTGGTGGTGAAAAAGGTGTTGGGGCATTTGGATCATTATACATTGTAACATCGAATGGCGGTGAGGCAGGGGTGAGGGCGGCATCTTCATTGTTCTTTGCAGGTTTTTGTATTGCTGTAGAAACTTCAAAAATTATTCGTTTAGTATTTTCACTATCAACATATGCTTTTTCTATAATGACTGGTCCGTCTGTCTCGATCTTAACATTATTTGATACATCAAGATTAATTTTCCCATATCGCAAATAATTTCCTGATAAATCTCTAACATTTAATGTTAGTTTTAGATTTCTCTTTAGTTTTTTAATTTTTATTTTGTTTTCATCGTTTGGTGGGAGGTCGTTTATCCCACCCATCGCGCACGAAATATCTAACTTTATATATTGATTATCCCCTGTCCCCGTTACCTCTACACCACACACATCTATCGACAAATACCTTGCAGCAGACGGCGGAGAAGTTGTTGACGAGTCAAGATTTGAAATATCCCATTCTACATTAAAGTCAGAATGTTTTAGAATACTTCCATTTATTAAATTACCTCTATGTGGGTCGTTTATATAAATGTTAATAAAACCATTTCTTATATAATTATTTGACCAATATCCTGCTTGACCCGATATTTCTCCTATTAATTCAGCAGAGATTCCTGATATATCAATAATATTATTGGAAACCTCAAAACCATAAAACTTCGTTGTATCTGTTACATTTGTTATCTCACCATCACCTAAAAATGGTAAAACGTCAGTATCTCTTGTAGAATTCTTTATTTTACCATTAATATCAGTATCATCTCCGCCAAGACGTTTTTGTTTTTCAATATCCCATACTTGACCTTGCGAAGCATCACGCATTACATTATCATTAGGAACACCTCTCTGATTCCACCATATATATATTTTATCATCTTCGGAAAATGAATAAGGGTTTGTTACATTGCTAAGATCTGATGTTGTATTTCTAGATAAATCCATTCTAATTCCTTTTATAGTAGTACTATTTGTTTTATTACTAGCAATAATGACAGTCTCTACTTTAGTTACATCTAAAATATTATAGCTTTTGTCTTGTACCCCCAGCGTCTTTCCTTTAGTTATAATTTTAAAACTATTTTCATCTATAGTATTGGTATCCATATTAACTAGAGCCGGTGGCGATCCTTTATTAAACCAGAAGAAAATACTTTCTGGTTTTGTTGTATCAATATAATTAGATGATACCCCCGTATCAACCCTATAATATGGCGCTTTAATATTATTGAAACCAGATATAGACATATTCTCTGATGAATCCAATAAATAACCATTTATTGTTCTTCCAAATTTATTAAACAAACCTTCATTTATAAATTTTTGCACTTTTCCCATTATACTAGCTTCTTGATGTATCTGTCCTTGTGCCGCCTCTATATAAAATCTTTTTGAAACATATACCTGATTTTCACTATTGTACTTATATGAATCATGAGCTGTGTCTAATTCTATTTTAGAATCTTCATTAAAAGACAAATCGCTCGGCGCTCCCGCAATATTATTAATAGAAATATCAAAAATATCATAATATACAGTATTTAAGGGCACAGTTATAGGACGATTTACAGTAAAATATAATCTATTAGAGAAAGGCATTTCTACTTCAACTTTTGTAATAGTAGCTTGGGGCGCCTTTGTATTAATATCAAAATTTAGATTCAAGGATATATCACCGTAACGCAAATAATTACCCGAAATGCCCCTAATATTTTGACTAAAACTAGGATCTATACCTATATTTTTAATTATTAAAGTATTATTATTATTTTTATTAAAACTATCATTTGCTCCCTTAACCATGCATGATGATATATCCAATCTTATATATTGGTCTCCCGGCGGAGTTCCTTTTACATGAACACCGCAAATATCTTGTTTACTAAGATCAGTGGGAAAATCTCTTTGTGTTAACGACCAAATTTTATTTACCGAATTATCATCTAAGGAATTAGTATTTAAATTATTTCCTGTTACTAACTGTCCTTGGTATAGAGAATTAACATGTATTTTTATATAAGCATTTTGCAAATTGCCACACCAGTCACCAATTTTCCCTGAAATATCGCCATATATAGTACCAGATAATCCCGTTATATTTGTTATATCGTTACGAATTCTATGTCCATAAATTTTTGGTACATTTAGTCCATCTAAATTAGGTATTGTTAATGAGAAATCACCACCTACTTTGATATCACCTGATATACCCACTTTGGACCCACCCGCAAGACTTTGCGCAGAAGCATCCCATATCTCATTTCCACATAGATCTTGCAATCGTTTAGAACGTGGCGGAGAAGACGACGACCACCATACATATAATTCGTCACCTTGTGAAAATGCATAAGGATTCGTTTTATTATTAAGACTAACATCCGTCTCCAATTGTTTTTTCAATATCATACCCACACCACTTACATCTAACGTCAATTTGCTTCTTTCTTTTGGTATATTAACAACACTGCAATCAATAACTTCTAGTATATGTTTACTAATATCATATCCTTTATTATTTAATTGTTTCGATCTAGAAATAATTCTAAAACATTTTGAATCTAAAGCACTTTTACTTAAATCAACTACTTTTGTTCCATTATTAAACCAAAAATAAACCCTATCTGGAGCATTTTCATCAATATAACCTCCAGAAATGGTTTCATTATTTCCTATCGTAGTTGTATCATTAAAAAATGGAGTAATAGCGCCTTTTACATTGGTACCTAAAACACTGAGAGCTTTCGACGGTGGAACTGCTTTTAATAAACCACCCCAAGCTGTTTGTCCAGCTGGAGCAGCACTTGCACTATATGATAAGCTAATATCATTTCTATATTGAGCAACACCCCATGCATCATGTACATTTCCTGTTCCATTATAATATATTCTAAATTTGGTGGATCGAGGCGGTGATTCATTAAATTCCTTCGAACCGTCGTCTAATAATTCACATGCGGCGTCTGATAGAAGTTGTGGCAGTGGTCCTAATTTTCCACCAAAATTACTGGTCGATGCATTAACATCTTTGATGTCATTTGGATATGTCGACGATACCACTGTAAACTTGGAAGGATCCGGTTTTTTAATGGGTAATCCTGAAATTTCAAAAAATAATTGACCTGCAAAATCTCCACCGGAAGCTGCGCTAGGAGGTGAGTCTGCAGCTATGGCGGCAGCTTTCGTGGGAATTTTAACAGGATTAAGAACATTATCGAAAGTTGGTTGAATAAAATCATTTTGTATACGTAAATTGTTGAAACTTCTAACCCATTCCCATTTTTCAAAAGGCTCCCCTGATACACCTATCATTAGTCCTTTTCTACCAGCAGGTTTTGTATATTTTAAATAAAGGGCAGATACATCTTGAGTATCTGCAGCATCTTTTCCCCAAGGACCTCCTGCAACCAAAGAAATATCAAATTCAATTTTAATATAATTTCGTGATGGATCTTGGTCCTCAAATGGACCATCAGCGAAACCAAACTTAATATTTGTCGATTTTGCAACAAGTGTATCACCAGTTTTTTTTCTAACTTCAAAAGCAGTCGTATTTTTTAAATAATTCCCAACACCATCATCGTCGTTATCATCTGGGAAGTATTGAAAAATCTTATCACCATCTCCCCACTTCTTCGCGACGGTGTCCCAATTTTTAGGCCATAACCAAATGTATTCATTACTATTGGGATGAGCTGTCTGTTCTAATCCGTCGGGTGCATAACCAGATACACCAAAACCTATTTTAGGTGGAGCAAAGGCAGGGGGAGAAGTCAGGTCATCAGACCATTTTATATTTGAATTAAGAGTTGTTTCATTTATAGTAAAAGGCTGTAGCAACCCACCATTTTGATCAAATATTCCAATGACCGAGCCGTGGTGTTCATTTGTTATAGCAGGAGGAGAATAATTAAATTTCCACTTATTATTTGTACTTCCTGTTGGAGGTATAAAATCTCCACTAATTGTTATACCAATCCAACAAGCACTTATATCCATATCCTTTATTAATTCAGGAGGTGATTCTGGCCAATCACCCACTCCATTAATAGCAGATACATCTTTTATAAAATTATTATCTCCGTTGGGATATGAATTAATTTTATTATAACAAATATCAAACATATTATGAATATTAGGTGGTGAACCCGTGTTGGGCGGTCCGAGAGCTGCACTACGGTCGATGATGTTACTTATCAAAACACTACAAATATCATACCACCAAATATTATTTTTATTGAAAGTAGCACCACTTAAATCTGGTTGTTGTATTCTCAAATAAAGAGTATTGGGATATTTATGGAATACCATTACTGCACTAATATCATTTGAAGGAGAAGTATTTGTAGCATCCTTACCAGTATGACCAGTATTAACCGATGGATCTAGGATTTTGTTGTCAACGTTTATTATTGTTAATGCATGCGTCTCGAACTCATTCAAGGAAATGTCGGGGGGACTGCCGCCGAAAACAGGAAATCTATCAAGTGTTCCTCCTCCACTCCAAATACCGCGATAAGTTAAATGTCGATCTTCACGCTTGGCGGGGGGTGATTCTAATTGCCGATTATAATAGACAAAAATGCCTTTATTATTCAGCGGCCGCTTGGGTATCTCATAGTTGTTGGACTGTGTATGGTTTTGTGTATCAAATTTTGATAATCCTCGAACACCACCGCTTCCTCTAAAGTTAGTTTTTAATATAATATACTTTCCATCATTAGTAAATGTAACATCTGGTGGTGAGAAACGACAAATACCGAAATCCGAATCCGTACCCATGTCGACTTTGGCCTGTAAGGTGTCGGCCGCCGAATATCCCGTCGACGTCGTGCGCGTTCGAAAATTTGGGTGTGGATGGGCAACACCATATCTAAACCCTTCCAGGTCGGGGGGAGACGAGTTGTTCCAGTTAATAGGATCTTCTATAGGGGGGTCGCAACGTATATAAATGTTTGCGTAATTATTGAATTTTTTAGTTTCCCAAGGGGGTTTTGTAACCAAGACGTTCGCTCCGTGATGCCCCGCGTCGTCGTCGTACAGTGAGCCCGACACGCCCGAGTTCAAATGCACTGCTCCGAGGGTGTTGGAGCCTGGGCGTTTAATATTTCCTAAAAATATATCAATTGCGGTGTAGTCATACGTGGGGTACTTGGTGTGCTTGTGATTTAACTTCAAACCATTTATATTACGTATTCCTGTTTTATTCCAGATCGCTTCTGTCGTAGATGTTAGTTTAATTCTTAACTTAGGTTCGTTTCCTTTTCGTGGGACGCCGAGGCCGGGCACGAAATCCGCCATGAAATTGCCAGATCGATCGCGACGTACTGAATTCCAAATAGGATACTTTAATTCTAAAATCATAATATTTGGAGGTGAAAGGGAAACGCCAACAAAGGGGTTCTCGGCGGTGGTGGCGGCGTTGGGGTTGCTCCACGACGGGTACGGATTTGCGTTTTTCGTGAACGCGTCGCCTTGTAGGTTATAACCCCATATAATTTTGAAAGCTTGGTTTAGAAGGTCAATATCATCATTTAAATCATTGACTGTAGTACCGCAAATATCTACATCAAATTTTATATGTATTTTTTTAGTATCTTCGCTCTCCCACCCTTTTACAAAATGTGGATATCCGGAAATTGTTTGCGACAATTCCTGGTGCAACTCATCCCACGTCGGGTCGATCCACGCCGGGTTATTGGCGGACCCATCGTAGTTTCCAAAATCTACTTCGCCACTCAAACCCATGTTTTCCGCCGCCGGCCATCCGTCGAACTCGGGTCCTTGCCAACGTTTGTATGCTACCATATAACCCCCACATGCATCTTTAATTGTGGAAGGCCATTGATCTGGAGTTCTCGGTTGATATAACCATTTAACATCATCGCCTTTATTAATAACTTTTGTAAAATCATTTTGGCAAAAGTCAATACAAAATCTAATATTAGAATTATCCGTTATTTGATAACGATCAGGATTAAAAGTATTCCCCGTTGTATAATTTTTTATGATAAAATCATTTGGATGGGTTTGCGATTGTTGATTTCCTGTTTTATGATCTGTTACTTTAAGATATTTTTCAGGAGGAGATTCCCATGATAAATGTTCTCTTTTAAATTGTACTATAAAATTCATACAAGTATCCCACACACCTGTCGCCTTCAAACTACTAATATCTTGTACATTTCCAGAAAAATCAATACCTCTTACATTGTTAAAAATATTACAAGCAGAAAAATCAGCACCTTCACCTGGTAACCCCTGTGCAAAACCCGCTAACGGATCGTGTTCAGAATTGAAAATGATATTACCGCGATCGTCCATTAATGTAGAATTTCTAGCTTTTACATTCGAGCTATTATCCAAAATATAAGAATTCCAAAAAATACCAATATTTGAATCTGACGATGTTTGTGGTGGAACTACTAAATCTTTAAATAACATTTTTAATCCTTTTTTAGTAACTCCTTCCTCCACCCAGTCCTGGGGAAACAACTCGGCCCAAGGTTGGTTTTTTGGCAGAATAGATTGTGTGATATCCACAATTTCTATACTGTCTGCGGGGAAAGACTGCTTTCTATATCCACCCAAAGATTTAAACATGATTTGATATCCATTCCCACAATAATCATCAATTGTTGTTTTACCTATTGTTTGATTCCCTATCATACTAATATCAACTATATCTGCGGGCCCAGCCACGTGCCCATCTTTTTTTGCAAAAAGAGCATAAAGAGCATGTGGTTCTTTATGGGTTACCCAACCTTTATAAAAATAAGGATTGACAACATTATTTTCACACTCTACTCCTGTACTACCAATATCAGGTTGTGTATAATTTTTTTCAGGGTCCCATCCCGATATATCGGCAGATTTCTTAAAAGGCGCTAATGATAAATCAAATTGGTCAGCAATCATTCTATTAGGACTTATTTCATAAGATATGTCGAAAGTATAACCCCTTTGTATTCTAGCGCTCGGATCTGGAAATGTTAATTTTAATTGATTTGGAACGCCTTGACTGATCAAATCTGATGGATTAGTGGTACTGTAAACTGCACGTATAGTTTCTGATTTACATAATGATGCATCCATTCCTTTTCTTGTTCCATGATTATCAGCATCTTTTGTAATTTTAACATAAAAATTTAATGAAATATCCGAATTATTACTTATATCCCTACCTTCTGTAAAAGTCACATAAATAGCTTTTCCACCATCTTGATGTCTTGCTTCAATCTTTGTTATTCGTGGTAAATCCTTTTGACGTGTTGAATAATAACCATTACTAACAGGCTCTCCGTCGTTCGCTTCGACTTCTGTAAATGTTTTTACATAATTTCCTATATTTATTAATCTATTTGATGATGCTAAATCTATTAAATTACAATTATTTTTAGGTGTATATGTAAGATAAATATTTTCTCCTACTTTAGGTACATCGTTATTATTAATTTCTATTAAAACATGACCTGGATATTTTAAAGTATTTGATTTCACACTCACTGGGGTAATTATTTGGGAGGTGGAGACAGTACGACCTATTTTTACTACAAATGAATCTTTTAAATTTGTACACCCTGCTGTTGAATGTATCGGTTTGTTAAATTTTACTAAAATGTACGGTTTGTGTGACATATAATATATATTAAATATATATTATATGATTTCTTTAACAAATTTATATAAATTTGTGTAATATTTATAAAATCTATTTTAAACTATAAATATATACTAAATTTAATATTTATTCAAAAACAATAGTAATAGATAACAATTCCGCTGGCGGTATTTCCGATGCTAATGTTATAGCACAACGGGATCCTGGTCGTGAAATCCATTTTGTATAATCCTTTTTTTTTCCACTGATAAATAGTGTTTTCTCGTCTAAAGAAGTTTCTAATTTAGAATCAATATTTAAATGTTTTGCAACTTCTGCAAATCTATTATTAACTGAATCAACGTCATCATAATCGTCAAATTCAGGATCTCCCCCCTTTCTTGTCCAAGATTGCACTTCTCTGGTTTGTGCTGTATCTCCAGGCTCAGCTGTGGTTAACATTGGGGGGTGATATTGGTAACCATTTGAATTTTCTCCTATTGCCGATAATGGCGTTACATAAGGACAAAGTAAATTTTTAAATTTTTGACTATAAAATTCAGTTCTTAAATCTGTTCTATAATTTCCATGCGCTTTTGCTAAATTTAACATAGTACTGTTATTTTTATATCTTGTAAATCTACCTATATCATCAACACATGCTACATTATTACCTGAAGCCAAATAACCCGCTGCAACATATTTATCTCGCATATCACAAAATAAAGTATTGTTAGCTTTTTTGTTAATATATTCTTTAGAAGATGTAGTTCTTGTTCCAAAACAACGACTCATAATTTATATGTATATATTAAATAAATTAAAATATACTAATTTAATATATGAATTTCGATTTAGATACTAAAAATTATAACAAAGAAGACTATTTTGATATTTTTAATTTAGATAAAAATATGAATGTTACTCCTTCAACAGTTAACACTAAATTTAAAGAATTACTAAATGATATTGAATCTAGTGTTATGGAAAAAAAGGAAAAGGAACAAATAAAAGTATTTTTAAAAGAATCGAAAAGAAATCTTTTGAATATTTTAATGAATGAAGAAGATAATTATAAATTGGTAAATAGTTCTTTCTTTCCTGATCTTAATAAAAGCGAAACATATAATGTTGGAGGACATTATGTTATCAAAAAAAATGGATCTGATGAAAATCAAACCGGTAAATTAAATCCTTTTGCTAAAACACAAATAACAAAACTTCTTAATATTAATACACGATTTAGACCACAATATTATGATACTCAATCAACAGATTGTGTAATAACTTTACCTGAAACCTTTAAAAATGTAATTAGTTTAACTGTAGTTAATGTTCAACTTCCAAATTCAAATTATACCTTTTCTTCAAAAATAGGTACAAATGAGTTTTCCGTTGAATTATACGATGAACTCAAACCTCCAGCTGAATGGCAAAAAGCTTGGGATAATGGGGGGAGGCTAGAACCCGACGAAGGCGGCCAGATCGGCGGACAAACGCCAGGTTATCCTGATGCACTATCTAATAATTTAAAAATTATAAGAAATCATGAAAAAAAAACAATTCGCATATCTGATGGAATATATTCAGGCAATATATTAGAAGACTATTTAAATACCCATGTATTAACACAAGATACTAAATTACATAGAATTGCATGTAAATACGATGAAATAAGTAGAAAATTCAGATTTTTTAGGGATTATAGAAAATTAGATAATGGGGGCGCAGGTTCCGAGGAAGGTGATCTCTCTGGAAATTTTTATAATTTACGTTTTAATATAGATTGGAGGAGTCAAACAGATTTAGACAGACCTGCTCAATTAAATATGGGTTGGTTATTAGGATATAGACAACAATATTATAATTGGGACGAAGATTATACAGATTCTTCAGGTGTAACTTATGAAAAACAAGAAGGATATAATCCAGAAGCTGTCTATGATAATTTAGGTACAAGATATTTTATTTTATCAATTGATGATTATAATAAAAATTATTCAAGTACATTAATCTCTCCATTTCAAGAATCCGTTTTTACTGATCAAACTGCAATAGCTAAGGTTCCAAATACGCCTGATTTAATAAATTTTGATGATATTTTGTATCAATCTAGAAGAAATTATTTTGGTCCAGTCAATATCAAAAGATTACATATAAAACTTTATGACGAATTAGGCAGAATTGTTGATCTTAATAATAATGATTTTTCACTAAGTATACAACTAGAACAACTTTACGATCCTCATATTAATAAAATATATACTTAATATTATTAATGAAATATATACTTAATATTATTAATGAAATATTAATATTATACTTAATATAATTATAAAATTATTATAAATATTAAATATTTGTAATAATTATACAGACTATGTCAAACTTTTTGTTAATAGACGAACGTATAAAATCTGTCCAAGAAATTATTGATGCTTTAAATACAGATACACAATATGCTCTTGTAGATTATTATAATGATAATATAAATGATGTTTTAAATAAAATTCCAAACCAACATTTTGATGTTGTAGGACTTATAACATATGGTGAAATCAAAATTGTAAATAATATCCATATAAATATCCCTTATAACATTGTATTTTCCCAATATCCTGTTGATATCACAAATTTAGAACCTATTACCGATCTAGTATTGCCTGATGATTATGATAAAATGTTAAATTACGATAAACCAGATTATTTAGAGTATATACAAAATGAAACTTCATTTATGAATATTGTTAATTTTTGGAAAAAAGTAGCTGAAAAATGTACACCACAACACATTGATTTCTTAGGGTGTGCCATTCTTTCAAACCCGTCTTGGAAAAAGGCTCTGGACTTCCTTGAAAAAGAAATTTCTGTTAATATCAGATCCTCAGATGATAATACTGGTAATTTAAAATATGGTGGTGATTGGATTTTAGAATCTGATAACATTAATATAAAAAATCTTTATTTTACAAAAGAAATTGATAAATATCCTTTTCTTTTTGATGCTGAAAGAGATACAACATTTACAAGTGTTTATCATACTAAAATGCTCCATTCAGGTTCATGGTATGGTGATTCTCTATTCACTCTAGAAGATAACAAGCACAAATCATGGACAATGATAGGAAATTTTTATAAAACAGGTCATTGGACAACAGCTGCTCAACATGCTGAACCAAGAATAAGATTTTGTATAGGAATTGATTATAAAAACTCTCCAAAAATACATGTAGAAGAAGGTTTTGCCACATTCAGAGGACCACCGCTCTGGAATACACAAAACTGGACTATGATTTATGATAAAACTGCTTATGAAGCGGGCGAAGCTGGGGCACATTCAGGTAATAGAATATTCCAGCATCCTTTAATTTTTGCGCACGATAATAATAAAAAAATCATGCATATATTTATTGATATGGGAAAAGAAAGAAGTGGAAATGGGTGGATTGCACGTCAAAATACTGTTGATAATACATTAATTAAAGTGGCTACTGTTCATGATACATATATTATGGCTCCAAAAAGTTGGCATGATTGGAAGACAAATCATCGTGCGACAGGCACTTGGATCACTCCAAAAGGGGGAGTTACCTTACCTTTAACTTATCCAAATCATGTTAAAACTGGGGAAATGAAACGTGGTGAAATAAATATTTCGTGGGCACCACCTGCTAGCGACGGAGGTAATGCAATTAGAGGCTATAAAATAGAACAATCGATCGACGACGGAAAGACATGGACAACGCACACCGCAGATACTAAATCAACAAATACCACTGCCACTATTACTGGATTAACAAATGGGATAACATATAAATTTAGAGTTAATGCAATTAATGGTAAAGGAAGTGGCCCTGCTTTAAAAACCAAATCTAAAGATTTACCAGTGGCAGAATATTGGGACTTAACAGATGCGGGCGTTTCTTCATCAGATGCTGAAACAATCCGAACATCTACTATATCAGACGATGGCATTCTGAGCAAATCATTACCCGCAACATTATTTTCTGATAATCCAAAAATAGATAAACAAAGGTCGAGAAATTCTGCACTTATTGATCTTTTATTTAAAAAAAATGCAACAAAAAAACATTTTAAAGCTAGCAAAACTTTAATAGGTCTTCCCGTAGCACATACAAAAACAGATACTAAAGTTTACAAAAATGGTACAGATATTGATGTTAGTGCTGATAAAGATATTACTAATACAAGAGGATATTTTACATCATTAAAAAATTCACAGACTGTAAATATAAAACCTGAAAGTACAGAAACTCAGTATACAATTAGACGCCTTGACGCAGGTGGAACAACAAGATATTCTATTGCCGGAACATATAGTATCGAAAATACATCTTCATCGACATTTAATAAAACAACGAAAAAAGGTTATTTTGTCGATGGAGATGTAGCAAGTATTAACGGAAGCACTGTATTTTTTAGTAAAGGAGTGGGAGATGCGACAACTACAAATGAAATTTCAGGTATAACTGCAGGAATGACATATGATCAAAAGAAAGCTATAAAATCGCTAATGATTGGTGGAGATAATAAACTTTCGGCTTTAATACCAACAGATTTATTTGTAGGAGGAACTCTAGCCCAAAAACGCCAACGTCGTCACTCTTTGTTACGTATTATATTAGAAACGCCGGAAAATACTACAAAAACTAAAATAATTTCAGATAAATTAACATTGGATCTTCCCGATAAATTTTTAAGAACTGATGTCGTTGTTATTAAACCTGGACAAACTTTAAATACCGAAACAGACAAGGGTTTTTATTCACCATTAGAAAATAATGATACTTTAACAATACAAGTGGGTGATGCTAGTAAAGAATATACTATTACAAGAACAGATGTTGGTGGATCTGCTAGATATACTTTATCCGCCGGAGCTACTGGAAAAGTTAGCGAAGCAAACTCGACCACGTGGAAAACAAGTAATTATTTTCAAGACGGCGACGATGCTAAGATTTTTGATCATGCTATATTTTTTGGTGGTGCAGGAGATGGTAGTAGTGATCCTCGTCCTGGTACGATCTCTTCTGAACAAACAACTATTGAAAGATCGCGCACAGGAGGTGGAAATTTTCTACACCCAGAAAGTGTTATGAATAATATGTTCTTTTCAGGAGGTTATGGCACTCCTTGGTCAGCTAATCGCAAACAACGAACACTTTCAAATAGAGATAAAACGGCATTAAATCAACTGGATATTAGCATAAGACAATCAGCAGGACGACCAAAAAAACGACAAACTCGAAGTTTGGGTGCTTATCAAAGAGGATATATGTATAAATCACAAGCTAAATTAGAAGCAAATGTAGGTTCAATGGATAGAATGGCTCGATTAAAAGCCAAATCAGTAGCAAATTCTAAGACTCACAAATATGATGAATAGAAATCTGATGATTAATATTTTATTGGTATTTGGATATTTAATATGATATGAAAAATATTATATTAAATTACTAAAAAAATTTCTCTCCATTTATTAAATGACTGTTACAAAAAAAAATAAAAAAATAAATAAAATAAGGAAAAAACAAACTACAAGGAAAAAACAAACTACAAGGAAAAAACAAACTACAAGGAAAAAACAAACTACAAGGAAA
>PBMP01000103.1 GCA_002722705.1 Pseudobdellovibrionaceae bacterium
GACTACAATGAATTTGCTCCTCATTCTGGACTTGGAATGCTCAGCCCAAGAGAGTATAGATCAAAAATCAACAACTGAGGTGTCTACAAAATCGGGGGCCATTACATTTGGCAGAAAAAGGCGAGCTTTCTCCCGGATGGGTTCAAAAAAATATAGCTCCCTCTGTTAGAGTTTTATATGGTTTTTTTACAAATCTTAAATTTAGATCAAGAGGTAAAATCTCTCCAAAAAATAAAATTGTAATCATTGAAATTGATAGTCAATCAATTGAAGCCATCGGTCGTTGGCCATGGCACCGAGATGTAACCGCGGCACTTCTTCATAAAGTAATGACTTATCAACCTAAAGTTGTAGGACTTGACATGGTGTTTTCAGAGCCAGACCCAAGAATTCCAGAAGAGTTAAAAGAAATCTTAAAAGCAAATAATCTAACAAATTTATCAGAACAATTTGAAACAGATTTAGAACTAGAAAAAGTAATTGCTTATTATCGAGACCAACTCGTACTTGGATGGGCCACCGAAGAAAGCTGTCAACCCAAATACGGTGGAATAAAAAATTGTCCCATGGACTACCTCAATCTAGAAAACGAAACACTCCCAATAGATTTCATAAAATATGCATTTTCTGATTTTCATATTCATAAAAATTTTGACAAACAAAATACATCTATTTTTTCACTCGTAAGCCTTATTCCAAATGATCAAAGATTTAGATCCGTTGCAAAACAAGCAGGTTATTTTAATGCAACTCCTGATCCAGATGGTTATATTAGAAGTGGAAACTTAGTCTTTATGGGAAACGGAATTCCATACCCTTCTCTTGCTTTAGAAATGTATCGATTAGGACAAAAAGATGAACTTTCAATTACAATCAATCAAAACTCCCACATCGATGAAATAAAATTAAAAAATTCAGGTCAAAAAATCCACACCTCCCCTTCTGGAACTGTAGACCTAAACTTTAGAGGACCAGGATACCATTTTAACTATATTTCTGCTTTAGATCTTCTTAAAGAAGAAAAGGAAGTTTATGTTTCTGCCGGGCGAGGTCTTGCTTCTCAGAAACAAAAAGTAGAAAAACTCCTTAAAGATTCGTACGTTTTGATCGGACTTACTGCGATTGGAGTTTTTGATATGAGAGCCTTCCCTTATGACTCGAATGCTCCTGGAGTTGAAGGTCATGCGACTATTTTAGATAATCTACTATCAAATGATTTTTTATCCAGCGGCGTAGTTCCACAAGAAGGAAAAACTTCGAATTTATGGCTCTTTTTACTCATGAGTATAGGAGCTGTTTTTTTTGCATACTTAACTCAAAAATTAGAATCTATTCCAGCTCTTTTCTTATTTATCTCTGTCATTAGTGGAATGGGTTATTTAGACTTTAAAGTTCTTTTCGAGTCAGGAACAAATTGGAATACGAGTCTCTTTTACATTCAATTCCTTTCTATTTTTATTTTCACTCTTGCGGCTAAATATATTCTGGAAGAAAAAAATAAAAAATTTATTAAAGGCGCTTTTGCAAAATACGTTGCTCCAAGTATTGTTGATTCAATTATAAAAGATCCAGAAAAACTTTCTGTCGGCGGAGAAAAAAGAGAACTTACCGTTCTTTTTTCAGATATTAGAGGTTTTACAAGTTTTTCAGAAAAACTAGACGCTAAAGAGCTTTCTCAGTTTCTTAATGAGTACTTAAGCGAAATGACAGACCTCATTTTCGAAAACAAAGGAACGTTAGATAAATACATAGGAGATGCTGTGATGGCCTTCTGGGGAGCGCCCATCCCTCAGGAAAATCATGCTGAGAACTGTGCGAATACAGCAATTCAAATGATTCAAAAACTAAAAGCACATCGAAGTATCTGGTTAGAAAAATACGGCGTTCACGTAGAAATTGGAATCGGATTTCATACCGGTATTGTCAACGTGGGAAACATGGGTTCACAGAGAATCTTTGAATACACAGTCATTGGAGATGACGTAAACTTAGCTTCGCGAATCGAAGGACTAACCAAAACGTACGGAGTTCAAATCATTACTACGCGTGAAACACTGGATTCATTTAAAAAAACAGGGTCCACCACTCCTCCACACCGGATCTTAGACCTGGTAAAAGTAAAAGGAAAACAAATCGCAGTAGAAATAGTCGAAGTCCTTGTTGACCCAATCCCTGAAATTGCCTTGAGTCACTTTCAAGAGGGACGAGATCTTTACCTTAAAAAACAATGGGATGATGCAATTATTCACTTTATAGAAGCAAACAAACTAATCTGGCAGAATTTAGAAATTAACGACAATCCATGTCAAATATACATTGATCGATGTAAAACATTCAAAAAATATCCTCCAAATGCCGATTGGAATGGTAGCTGGACAATGACCTCTAAATAGAAAGGAAACTCATGGGCGCACCCGCACAAAAACAAACATCGACTTCTACCGGAGTGCAGGGTCCTCAGAGAAGAATTTTAAAAAAGGGAGAACTTTTATTCTCAGAAGGAGAAAACTCTCGTGCAATGTATTTCATCAAAAGAGGAATGATCCGGATTTTTAAGAAAAAAGGACAGTCACAAATCGAAATTGATACGATCCGTTCGGGAGCAGTTCTTGGGGAGCTTGCTTTTTTAGACGGAAACCCTAGATCCGCCTCTGGCGAAGCTTTAACTGACTGTGAGTTGATAGAAGTATCTGCACATACCTTTACTGCAACTCTCAACAAAATGCCTGATTGGTTAAAAATTTTATTAAAAACTATTGTTGGCAGACTTCGTTCGGCGAGTACACGAATCAAACAACTAGAACAAGCATCAACAGCAATCGACTATTCAAGTAAAGGAAGTAAAAGTACGTCATACGTTTACCTCTCTCCACATGATGTTTTAAAAATTTGCACTTCGATTCTTCTCTCAAACGAAAGAAGTGCAAAAAAGACCGAAGAAGGCACAACTGTTCATTTTTTAAACATTCAGAAATACGCTAACTCTGTCATGGGAGTTCCGGTAGCTAAAACAACCACTCTTTGTGATGCTCTTACTGAATCCATGGTACTCTCTCAGCCTGCAGAAGGAGCAGATCAAGAGATCATTGTTAAAGATCCAGATTTTTTAGAGCGGTTTATTTCTTATAGTGTCGAAGAAAATCTTGCAGAACCAAGCAAGAGACACGATCTCAGTATTCGTGGTTTTATCATCATGACTTTAATTTCTAAGTACTTTCAACAATTCCCAAAAGATGACTCCACAGGACTCACCAAAGTCAATATTGCTGAAATTTTAGAATTAGAAAAAAAGAATCACGATGGTAAAGATGCATTCCGCATCGATGAATTTGTAGAACTGGAAAAGCTCGGTTATTGCTCTCCTCTCAACATGAAGGCAGAAGGAGAGTCATATACTGATATTGACGCCAACAGATTTTCTCTTCACTATCGTTTCCAAAAACTCAATCATGCTATTCAAAAAATTAATGAAAACCACCGCTAAGCAAAGCTTGGATAGTGTTCTTTTACTTTTTCTACAATCTGTTTAATGTCTTGAGCTTTTGATTTATCAGCTACCATCAATGTTTTTCCGGTATCAACAACAATTAAATTATGAACCCCTAATAGCGCGACTAGGTGTTCTGGAGCATCAACGATATTTCCGGTTGAATCAATTCCAACAACAGACTTCGATTTCACAACACCGAACTCAGTTTGAATACCAAGAGCGTCTGCGACATTTTCTAAACTAGTCCAACTTCCTAAATCATCCCAACCGCAATCCAAAGGAAAAGTAACAACTGATTTTGCTTTTTCCATGATTCCATAATCAATAGAAGTAGCGGTTAATTGCGGATACGCTTTTTGTACATCTTCAGAAGCGGATTTCCAAATTTCATTCATCTCAGGCATATATTCATCAAAGGCTCGTAAGATATCTTTAACTTTCCAAACAAACATACCCGCGTTCCAAAGGTACTCGCCTGATTGATAATAAGTTTGAGCTGTTTCTAAATTCGGCTTTTCAACAAAGGCACTGACTTCATGGGCATCGTCACTCAGAGGTTGACCTTTTTTTAAATACCCATAACCAGTCTCAGGACGATTTGGTTGAATTCCCAATGTCACTAAATCATCATGAGTCTCAGCCCAAGCGACAGCTTGATGTATTGTTTTCAAAAAATCTTCCTGCTGAGGAATATAGTGGTCAGCAGGCATCACCATCATAATTGCTTCTGAATCTATTTTTTCTAATTCTTTTGCAGCCCAAAACACACAAGGTGCAGTATTTCGACCTTGAGGTTCGACTAATACTTTTAAATGGCTTTCAGAATCAAACTCTTTCATCGGTTCTTTTAAAGTCTCAGTCGTTACTACCCACCTATTCTCTTGAGAAACAAATGAATCAAAACGACAAAGAGTTTTTCCTAAAAGAGTTTCATGAGGGTTTTTTGAAAAAGATAAAAACTGCTTTGGTTTTTTTGATGTACTTCTTGGCCAAAAACGAGTTCCACTTCCCCCCGCCATAATCACCAAATGAACATTAGACTTCATAGTTAACTTCTTCCGTATCCATCTTCAAGACGAACAACGTCGTCCAAATGAGGAGTAGAAACTTCTGCAACATCACACGTTTCAGTTGCAATCATTCGGTGTTTTCTGCCTGTAGGAATGTGGTGAGCTTCTCCAGGTAAAAGTTCAACTTCCTGCATTTGTCCTTTTTCATCCTCGAAAAGAAAAAGCATTTTTCCAGAAAGTAAGTAAATCGTTTCTTCTTTTACCTCATGATACTGCAATGAGAGTCGGTGTCCTTTTTCGATATGAAGAATTTTTCCCACATAGTCCTTTGTTTCAGCCCAAATGAGTTCGTATCCCCACGGTTTATCAACTTTTCGGATTTGTTTTTTTGCCATGTTTTTACTCGTTTCTTCGAAATTTAGTTATCAGGCATTGATACAACTATAAAGGATCGAACGATATGTTGTTTAACAAATCGTTCACCTGCTTTTTTTGCATCACTTTGCTCTAAAAACCCTTCAAGATAAACTCTATACCAACGACCTTTTCCTTTAACGTATGCTCCACGAACGAAGGGCTTTAATCCTAATCCCTCCAGGGCATCCACTTGTGTTTTAGACTCTTGAATAGAAGGATATGATCCTACTTGAATCGTATATCGCCCTGAAGGCAGCTTTCGCGCCATTGCCGGAACCTCTACTCCAGTCACCGCAGGATCTACAGTCTGATCCTTTGTCGTTTCTTCCTTAGTTTTCTCTGGAAGAGTCATCTGACGTGGAGTATCTAATTTTACGCCAGTCTTAGCAACTTCATCATGAAGCTCTCGATCGATCGCTCCCTCACTGGCTTCTTCAACCCCTTTCATCTGTTCAGTCAATTGAACACGATCAGGAATCAAATCTTTTTCCGTCTTTGCTAAAGTTGTCTCTCCTACTGCAGGATCAGATTCTAACTTTTGGTTCACTTTCTTCCCAAGATGAACCCCCAAAGTAAAAGCAAAAGCAGTGAGCATTGTGCCTAATAAAAGAAGAATGAGGACTTCTTTTCGATCATATATGAAAAAGTTTTGCTTTTTTTCCATCTACTTATAGACATAGCGGGGATAACTAGCCCTGTCAATCATTGTGCGAATTTTCCCTCTTTTTTCCTTTTATATTTTGGCACTCATTTTTCATAGAGGAACACAAAACAAAGGAGAAACAATGAAAATTTTAAAAAATCAGGCAGGACAAGCCATGTCAGAATATGTCATTATACTGGTCCTGGTTTCCATCGTCTGTATTGCAGCAACTACGTCGGTTGGCAGAAACATCCGCAACAAAATTACAACAGCAAATGACAACATCAGAAGAATGCGAATTACTGACGAATAAAGGTCAAGTTTTAGTGGAAACCGTCTTTTCGTTACTGATTTGGGTTCCTCTAATCACCATTGGATTAAGCATTTATTTCAGTGCCTTCCAAAGAACCCGGTGTAATTTCAGTACCTTTATTGCTGCAAGAAGATCACTTCAGTCTCAAATGATGTGGTCCCAATTTGGAAAAGCAAAACATATAAAAAAAGGCAATCTGTGGGTTACCTATAATCTATGTGGAGGAGATCTTAACACCATCTCTCTTCCATTACTCGGAGGAGAACCATGAATGGAATCTCATCTTTCTTTGTCATTCTACTTACTGTGATTGGTCTTTCTGTAGTCTCTTATCAATGGGTCATTGAAAAAAAAATAAAAGAACAACTCCAACTTGATCAGTGTATTCAAGAGAAAGCTTACTTATTACAAAAAAGCATTTCTGAAATTGAACAACTCAATACAGGTATTGAAATAATCAGAAAATTTATTGCGATCTCTGTCATCGAACCTCGAACTTTTACACTGTTAAAACGTTCCACTCGATTTTTAGCAGGAATTCAAAAAATAAAAATTCATTTATTTCAAGCAAGAAAGTTGATTTGGATGTCTCCTTTTCATTGTCAAAACAAACACCTTGAATGGAAAAAAATTCCACAAATCCCCTATCAATCTCTCCCTTCAGACTGGAGAGGAGTACAACCAATGAAACTCAAAACCAACATCATTCAACTTGAAGTTCGACACCTTTATGCAACCTCAAAAATCAATGGGAAATTTAATGGAAATGAATGGAAATACCGTTGGAGCCAATAATCAAGGCCAAGTTCTTTTAGAAACCATATTGTATGGAGTAATTGCGTGTTCAATTTTACTACTTTTTTTAAAAATGGATCGAGACTTTACAGTTACCAGAAAAAAAAATTGGAAAAAACATTCGGAACTTATTTTTCAAAGATCCCTTTCTACTGGAAACCCCTGATTTTAACACTTGTCGCTCTCATTCTTGCAAATCTCACAGATCAATGGGTTCGAGAAAATGCCGTTCGCTCATGGCTCATGTCTTACCGCCCCTCTTCTCAATGGACAGATCACTGGATCCAATCCTTAGGGTTTTTCCCACTGCATGAAGAAGCTAAAATTCAAAAAATTTTTCGATCTCTTCCATTTCAACCCAATCCACATCAAGAAGATTTTTGGTGGGATTCGAGTGGAAGATATGCCATTCGCTTCCCTCATCAACTCGACGCACCTTTACAAATTTGGACTCGTATGACCCGACAACACAAATCAAGTTTTGAATTCACTTGGAACTTTAGCTTTTTTCGCTGGGATCAGCTCGAAATCATTGAGTCAAAACTCCAAAATCTACCTCTGTTACCTAGAAAACAACAAAAAGTAGAAAAAAAGAAAACCCTTAAAAAAGATCCTAGAGAAATCCAATATTGACTTTTTTCTCAGAAAAACGTTTAACTAGGCCTCTATGACACAAAACAATAACTCTATATTAACAGTCGGCTCGATGGCCTTTGACTCAATTCAATCTCCTGCAGGAAAAGTGGATCAAGTTTTAGGTGGATCTTGTAATTACTTTTCAATCGCAGCGAGTTTTTTCACTCCAGTTCAACTCATTGGAGTTGTAGGAAATGACTTTCCAACAAGCCATTTAGAATGGCTAAAAAGCCGTGGAATCAATACAGATGGAATTTCCATTATTCCAGACGGTAAAACATTCCATTGGACAGGAGAGTACGGAAACGATCTCAATGAAGCAAAAACATTAGCAACCGACCTCAATGTGTTTGAAACGTTTAACCCTCAACTCTCTGAACCTCAAAAAAAAGCGAATACCGTTTTTTTAGCGAATATTGACCCTGATTTACAACATCAAGTTTTAGATCAAGTAGAAAACCCATCACTCATTGCATGTGACAGCATGAATCTTTGGATCGATATCAAACCTGACTCACTTAAAAAACTTTTAGAAAGAGTGGACATTGTTTCAATCAATGAGGGAGAAGCCGAAATGCTTACAGGAACACGGCATCTTTCAAAAGCCGCTGAAGCCATTCAAGCAATGGGACCTAAAGTTGTTGCGTTAAAACGCGGAGAATATGGAGCTTCTATTTTTGTTGGAAACGAGTGTTTTCTAGCACCCGCTTATCCTTCTCCAGATGTAAAAGATCCTACAGGAGCCGGAGACAGTTTCGCTGGAGCAATGATGGGAACTCTCGTTTCACGAAACCTCGATCGCAATAGCATTACTTTACAAGATCTAAAAGAAGCTGTGGTTCATGGATGTGTTTTTGCGAGCTTTACCGTTGAAGATTTTGGTCCAGCTCGAATCATGAAACTTGAACAGCATGAATTTGATTCTCGAAAAGAAACATTCTTAGGAATGATTCGAGTATAAAACTAAAAAAATAAATAAAACTGAGGATCTACGACTTCTTTTAAAGAGTCGGTAGATCCTTTTTTTTCTTTCCAAACTGAAAGAACTTCTTTTAAGTAGTTCTCTTGAAAACGAATCAAAGAAAACTCTTTTGCGCGAGCTCTACAATCATCCGGATCAAACACTCGCTCGTTATTTTCTACCTCAAGAACTGCTTTTTTTAATGCCTCCACGGTTTGAGGAAGAAAAAGAATTCCAGCTTGAGAACTCACTGTCTCAGAAGCCCCTCCCTCACCAAAAGCAATGACTGGAAGTCCAGAAGCCATTGCTTCTAAAGGGGTTATCCCAAAGTCTTCTTTCCCAGGAAAGATAAAAGCCTTTGATTTAGAATAAAGATCCTCAATCGCTGCATCAGATAAGGAACCTAAAAGCTCTATTGTAGGCCCTGCTTGTTTCTTTAAACGATTAAACTCTTGTCCTTTTCCTACAATACGAAGTGGAAGTCCTAATTCATTAAAAACCTCAATTGCAAGATCCACTCTCTTATAAGGAGCAAATGCACCGACCATAAGATATCCGTTTCTTTTGGCATCTGTTTTTTTAAATCTTTCCAATTTTGCAAAAGGATAGACAACAGATGCTTTCCTTCCATAGGCACTTTCGATTTGATTTGCAATGAACTGACTATTTCCAATCAAGTGATCCACTCTTTGAATAGAAGAAACTTTTTTATCCCAATTTTGTAAGGGTTTTCTGAATAAGCGTGCTGCTAACCGAACAAGGAATGAGGCCTTTCCTGGTCCAAAATAGTCATCGAATCGATCCCACATGTATCTCATTGGAGCATGAACATAGCTTACATGCACTGCTGATGATGATTTTTGAACCCCTTTAGCAACACAATGTGAGGAAGAAAGAATCAAATCAAACTCTGAGAGATCTAGAGATTCAATAGCTTTTGGCATAAATGGAAGATATTGACGATACCGTTTTTCAATTTGTGGAAATTTCTGTAAAAAACTCGTATGTTTTTTTAAAGATGCAAGCTGTGGAGAAACTGTCCCAGGAATATGAATGAGAGTAAAAAGTTCAGCCTGAGGAAAAATTTCAGAAATTGCCTCTAATACCGCTTCTCCTCCTCTCATTCCTGTAAGCCAATCATGAACTAGAGCTACTTTCACACAGTTGCCTTTTTAAAGTCTTCAATTGTTTTAATCAGTCCCTCTCGCAAAGAAACCTCTGGCTCCCATTTTAAATATTCTTTTGCTCGAGAAATATCTGGACGTCTTTTTTTGGGATCATCAATTCGGGCTTCCGTTAATTTTAATGACGAGCTTGATTGAGTAATCTCAATAACGGTCTGCGCGAATTCTTTGATTGTATTTTCAACAGGATTTCCTAAATTGACAGGAATTTTTAGATCACTATGAAAATATGCCAAAATTCCTTTTACTAAGTCTGTTACAAAACAAAAACTCCGGGTCTGAGAACCATCACCGTGTATTGTTAAATCACTTCCCTTGAGGGCTTGAATACAAAGTTCTGGAACCACCCTCCCATCGTCTGGTCTCATCCGAGGTCCATAAGTATTAAAGATCCTAACCATCCCACCATTTAACGGTGAATATGATTTTCCATTCCACATTCCGACCCCACGGATCGCTGTACTCACTAACGCTTCAGAAAACCTCTTAGTCTCGTCATAACACGCTCGAGGACCAAGAGTATTCACGTTTCCAAAGTAAGATTCTTTTTGTGGATGCTCTAAAGGATCTCCGTAAATTTCCGAAGTTGAAGCAACAACATATCTTGCTCCATATTTCAGCGCCAAATCAACTGTCCTAAAGGTGCCCTCGCTATCAACTTTTAAAATCTCAAAGGGTATTTTATCAAAGTCTATAGGACTTGCTGGACAAGCAAAATGAAGTACACCAAAAAGTCCATGCATCCGAATCCACCGAAGACTCTCCCAGTCTTGAAATTCAGTAATATCAGCTTCAACATAATCAAAATTTGGATGATCAATAACAGAATCTAAATTAGACCGCCTTCCAGTCACTAAGTTATCTACTGCCGTAACGACATATCCTTGATCCAATAGAGATTCACAAAGATAAGATCCAATAAAGCCTGCTCCACCGGTCACTAATACATGTTTCATAAATTAAAGACCTAACACACGACGGTAGATTTGGTCCATAGACTTCGAAAGAGCTTCTACGCTATATTTGACTGCCCATTCATCTCGTTGATCTTGTGTCGTAGGTTGAATTTTCCCCTGTGAAAGTGCGTGAAAAGCTTTTGCCCACTCAGAAGTCTCTTTGGGAGGAACCCAGCAGATTTGTTCAGGTAAAATACCCTGAAGTCCCTCATGATGCGGAGGAATATCTGAAATCGCTAACGGAATTCCCATCATCGCAGCCTCCACAGGAGGTCTTCCAAAGCCTTCATAAAGAGAAGGAAACAAAAACCCCTTTGCCCCCTGATACAATTCAATCAAAGCATCAAAGCTCAAATTTTGTTTAAAATGAACTCCCGCTCCCGTTTTTAAAGCCGGAATCGTTAAATACAAATCCCATGGGTGGTCCGATTCTTTTCTATAAATTTCATAAGCTTTTAAAAGACGCTTTATATTTTTATGAGGTTTTGGATTGGAAACACATAAAAAATAAGGGTGATCCGTAAAAGAAGGCTTTTCTTTAAATGGAACATGAATCGCATTATAAACAACCTCAAGTCGTTCAGGAGAAACCCCCAGCCACTGAGAAATTTCTTTTTTAGAAAATTCTGACACGGTAAGAATTGCTTTTGCTTTTCTTGCCGAAGGTTTGAGAAGCATTTGATAATATTTTTTTTGTGCAAAATTTCCAAACTTTAAATGATTTAGATCATGAATGGTGTAAAGATAAGGAATATCAATTTTCGGAATCACACTAAAACTAGGAGAATGATACAAATCATATTCATTAATCAGTGGTGTTAATTTCCATAGTTCTTTTACACTGAGAAACGAAACATCAGTTTGAATTCGTTTTACTTTTTGAAAGTGAACATCTGTCATCGCACTAGGATGTGAAAGTAAAATATGAATTTCATAGGGAAGAGAACTTTGGCTCAACCCCAAAACAAGATCTTTCACATACTGGGCAATACCATGCCCTTGATCGGTGACCATTCTCCCATCAATTAAAATTCTTGGTTTCATCTTAACTCTCTTGATCCTTTAAGGTTCCCATCCACACAATGGACCAACCGATCATCCACATCATTTGATGCATAACCTTAGCCTCCCAAAAGTTCACTTGAGTCAGGCCATTCAGATGAAAGACTCCCCATGCCACAAATAATCCTAGTCCGAAAGATTCAGGAATTTTTCTTGAATTCCATGCCATTTGAAATGCAAGAGCAGACCAAAAAACGAATGCAATGACCCCCATGATTCCCATGGACCCAAGAAAATCTAATAAATTATTATGAGCATGCCCACTAAATACATTTTCTTTTTCCGGATATTTTTGAAAAAGATAAGATCCTGAAAGATCATGATTCTTTTTAAATCCAGCTCCAGTAAGTGGTCTTTGTTTAAAGAAAAAAAGATTTGCTTCCCATAAATCAAAACGTTCTTGCACCCCTAAACTGTCTTTCATTCGTTTTTGAACTGTAGGAAGAGAAGCCGTGCCAACAATACCAAGTATCGCCACTGCTATCAGTCCAATACGAAACTTTCCATGAAGTCGAAAAAGAAGAAATGCTAAAATCCCTATCGGGAGGGAAATCCATAGCATTCTAGAAAAACTCAGAAACAAACAGATTAGAAGAACTATGCTTAATATCACCCACCGCGTTTTGTTCCATCCTAAAGGAGATTCTCCTTTTTTTCGAGTCGCAAAGTCAAAGCTCGCAAAAAAAGGAAAAATAAAAATACTTGCCAAAGAGAGATGATGACCTAAAAAAAGAGTTGCATGATAATAAGGCCGAAAACTCGGAATCATCTGAGGGCGAGGCCAACCTGTAAAAAACTGAAATAAACCAATTGCAGAGAGAACCCCTGCTGAACCCAACCAAATTTTTAATACCTTATTTCTTGAACGAGGCGAGAGCGAACGAATCGCAACTGCGACCATCAGCGGAAAAATAAAATACCAAGACTTCGCCCAGTCGTTCGGAAAAAGAACATTCACCGTAGTCGTACCAATCTGAATCGGCCAAATTCTAGCAACAATAAGACTTAAAGAGAGCGCAAATAGAAAAAAGAAACTAACGAATAGATAAGTCCGAGCGGGGCCTCGATTCCATTCCTGACGAAAACGAACAAAAAGTCGAACTGGACCACCTACGGTAATCACTAAAGCAACCATAAGAAAAACGGCTCCTAGACTCATGGTGGCCATCGAACCTAAACATAAAAATGCATAAAGCCCACAAGCAAAAACTAAAAACTTTTCTTTTCTACTTCTCGAAAGAGACAAACCGGTTGAAGTTGACATTGTTCACAGATTTCCACATTCCAACGCTTTTGGCAAAGGTCAAGTATCCCTAAACGACAAAGAGAGAAGTCATACCGAACAGGATCTTTAGGAGTCAGTACTCGAAACGCCTCAGTGACCTCTTCTGTCATTTTCCAATTCAATGTTTTTTTCTGAGTGAGTCCCAAAAGTTGACAAAGACTGCCGACATGAGTGTCCAACGGAAGAAAAAGCTGGTTTGGAGAAAACCCTTGCTGAGTCAACAATGGGGAGCCTGTTTGCCACAGTCCTACATCAATTTTGTCTTTTCGAACCATCCATCGAAAAAGCATACAAAGTCGTTTACATGCACTTCCATCGAGGGGAGAACTCAACAAATGAGAAAAATAAGGTCCACCAATTTTTTTTCCTTTTTTTTTCCAATCAGTTACCCAAAAATGCCAGGATTCAAGAAGAGAGCTTCGATGGATACTCACCAAATAATCTCCTAAAGATTGGTAACGCTCTAATACATCAGCATATAAAACAATCAATGCGATAAGATCCCTTGGGTCATTCAATCGATGCTTCCAGTGAGTCATCTCATTTAAAAACGTTTTTTGTCCTTTCTTAGATGCGAATTGGAATATTGCTCGGTGCGGCCCACCGAAATCTTCAAAAACGTTGAGAAGTAAACTCACTGATTTTTTAATCTGTTTTACATTTCCATAAGACAGCAAAGCAGAAAATAACGCTACTGCTTCTTGATCAAAAGGGTTTGAGTACTGATGAACAAAAAAAAGAGGATCCGAATCAAGAAGTTCTGGTCGATGAAACCGCTTATAATTTTGATCCAGATAATATTTTAATTGGGACGCCATGAGGAGCTCTTAGCACATCTTCGCTAATTCTCAGATTGAACTTTTGATTGGGGTTTTTTTACGTTATCTCTAATCACATGAGAATCATCAACTGTTTCAAAAGAAAGAAACTTTATTTAGGGTTGGTGGGCTTTTTTTTTCTTTCTTGGACCGTTCATGCTTCTACAGTTCCTTTTTGTGGACTTCAATCTTTTGAATTGAGCAGCAGAGTAAAAAGAAGAAATCCTCAAATAAAACCTACAGCCCCTAAACTTCTTGCACAGGAAATTGATGTCGAGACCCCGGGATGCATTCGGTCTTTCGAATACGACGGAGAAATTAAACAGTTAGATTCTTTTCATAAGCAAGACGGGGAAAGACTGCGAAAGTATATTTCAAGTTCTCCAACAGCTATTGAATTACTGGATACCTATCAAAAAAATAGAAGAAAAGCGATTGTAGCTGCTTACACAGGTACAGCAGGTTTACTTATTATACTAAGCGGACTTTTAGCTCAAAACTTCCTCTCAAAACAATCGGACAAGGACGCAGTAAGAGTCTATACGCTTTATGGAGGTAGCCTCGTTGCACTGGGTGGCTTTAGCTATAGCTATTTAATCTTGAGGAAAAATGAAAACCACCTTAAAGAAGCGGTCCACCATTACAATAATTCAGGGGCGACTGAAAAAATCAAACTTCAACTCAATACAGGAATTTTTTTCTAATGCCAAAAAGAGAAGACATAAAAAAAATATTAATTGTAGGAAGTGGCCCTATTGTTATTGGGCAAGCTTGCGAATTTGATTACTCTGGAACCCAAGCAGTAAAAGCACTAAAAGAAGAGGGCTATCAAGTCATCTTAATCAATTCAAACCCAGCAACGATCATGACCGATCCAGAACTTTCGGATCGTGTCTTTGTCGAGCCACTTACCCCTGAATATGTAGAAAGAGTGATAGAAGCCGAAAAACCGGATGCAATTCTCCCTACGATGGGTGGGCAAACTGCTCTGAACCTTACCTTGGAACTTTACGACCAAGGCATATTAGAAAAACACGATGTTGAAATCTTGGGCGCAAAACCATCTGTCATTAGAAAAGCTGAAGATCGAGAACTTTTTAAAGCTGCTATGGACTCAATCGGTGTAGAAAGTGCAAAAAGTACAGTTGCAAGAAGCTTAGAAGATGGAAAAAAAATTTTACAAGAAATTGGTCTACCTCTTATTTTAAGGCCCTCTTTTACTCTCGGAGGAGAAGGTGGGGGAAGTGCACAAACGGAATCAGAATTTTTAGAAAAATTAGAACGAGCTCTTTTTCTTTCACCTACAGGCGAATGCCTCGTTGAAGAAAGTTTAGTGGGATGGAAAGAGTACGAACTTGAAGTTGTTCGCGATCAAAAAGATAATGTAATTATAGTGTGTTCCATTGAGAATTTTGACCCAATGGGAGTTCATACGGGGGACAGTATTACTGTAGCTCCTTCACAGACACTTACGGACCAAGAATATCAAAATTTAAGAGATCAATCGATTCGTATCATTCGAGAAATTGGAGTAGAAACTGGAGGGTCTAATATTCAGTTTTCTGTGGACCCTAAAACAGGCCGATCTATTGTGATTGAAATGAACCCGAGGGTTTCTCGCTCAAGTGCTCTTGCATCAAAAGCAACAGGGTTTCCAATCGCACGTATAGCAGCGAAACTCGCTGTAGGTTATTCTCTAGACGAATTAAAAAATGAAATCACAGAAACAACACCCGCTTCTTTTGAACCAACCATTGATTATGTAGTTACTAAAATTCCAAGATTTGATTTTGAAAAATTCAGACCCACAGAACCCATTTTAACGACTCAAATGAAATCCGTGGGAGAAGTAATGGCGATCGGACGAACTTTCCATGAGTCACTAGGAAAAGCACTTGCGGGATTAGAAAAAGGAGCTCCTTGGCTTGCACCTCAAACGGATCGAGATTCAAGGACTCCAGACTGGTTTAGAATTGATCACCCTCACCCCAAAAGGATAAGAGCCATTGCTGATGCAATTCGACTCGGTATTTCGATTGAAGAACTTTCTCAACGCTCAGGCATTGACCCCTGGTTTCTCACTCGAATGCAAGAGCATCTTCAAGGAGAAACGTGGATTAAAGAAAATGAGTGGCCACTCAATTCAGATCTTTTTCGAAAGCTAAAAAAAAGAGGCTGGACCGATCGAGCAATTGCAGGGGCTGCAGGTAAGACGGAAGACCAAGTGAGAGAAGCAAGGCTTTCTCACAATGTTCACGTCTCTTTTCATCAGGTAGATACTTGTGCCGCTGAGTTTGAATCCTCTACTCCTTATCTTTATAGCTCTTATGCAGGAACTGATGAATCTAAAATTACAGATCGACAAAAAGTTCTTATCCTTGGGGGGGGGCCAAACCGCATCGGCCAGGGAATAGAATTTGACTATTGCTGTGTTCACGCTTCTCTTGCTCTTCGAGAAAAAGGATTTGAGACAATCATGATCAACTCGAACCCTGAAACCGTGAGTACCGATTATGATATTTCAGATAAGCTTTATTTCGAGCCTCTTACTTTAGAGCATGTTTCTGAAATTGCGAGAATAGAAAAACCTCTGGGTGCAATTGTCCAATTTGGAGGACAAACCCCTCTTAAACTTGCTAAACAACTTGAATCAGCCGGAATTCCTATCTTAGGAACTTCGACAGAAAGTATTGATCGCGCTGAAAATAGAGAAAAATGTGAGCAGATTGTTCATGACCTCAAACCCTTTGGATTAAAACAGCCCGCTGCAACCACTGCGACTTCAACAATAGAAGCGATTGAAAAAGCAAATTCTATCGGATACCCCGTTCTTGTTCGTCCTAGCTATGTTCTTGGAGGACGAGGTATGCGAATTGTGCACAGTGAAGCGATGCTTAAACAATGGATTGATGAAGCCGTAGAGATGAGCGATGATCATCCCGTCCTTATCGATCGTTTTCTAGATCGTGCTATTGAAATTGATGTCGATGCGATTTGTGACGGGGAAATAACGCTCATTGGTGGAATCATGGAGCACGTTGAAGAAGCGGGAATTCATTCAGGAGATAGTTCAAGCACCCTTCCCGTCGTTAGTCTCTCTCTAAGTGTTACTGAAAGAATTCGTACTTTCACAAGAGAACTTGGTCGACGACTTAACGTCGTGGGCTTAATGAATATTCAATTTGCTGTGGTGAATTCTGATATTTATCTCATTGAAATTAATCCTAGAGCTTCTCGAACCGTCCCCTTTATTAGTAAAGCAACGGGATACCCACTCGCTAAAATTGCCGCAAAAGTGATGTTAGGAGATTCTTTAAAAGATCTTGGCTTCACGGAAGACTTTGATCGAAAAATCAAAACCTATAATGTAAAAGCCCCTGTTTTTCCCTTTCATAAATTTCCAGATGTAGATGTAATCTTAGGCCCTGAAATGAAATCTACGGGTGAAGTCATGGGTAGAGGTTTTACTTTCGCAGGTGCTTACGCAAAAGCAATGACAGCAGCAGGAATGCCCTTACCTCAATCAGGAAAAATATTTTTCTCCATTCGAAATGAAGACAAAGCCGAAATCCTACCTATCGTAAAACAATTTGAGACATTAGGTTTTGAGCTTTGGGCGACCGCAGGAACAGCTCAATTTATGAACACCTACGGTTTAAAAGTAGAATCGATAAAAAAATACTCTGAGGGTCAAGGGAACTGCGTTGAAGCTATTCAAAATGGAAAGTTTTGTTTGGTTATTAATACAACTTCGGATGAACAAGCAATCAAAGATAGTTTTCAAATTCGAAGAGCTGCTCTTGAACGAAAAATTCCCTATAGTACTGTAGTTTCTTCAGCACGAGCAATCGCTGAAGCGATTGCCGAATCAAAAAAAGGAGCATTGGCAGTACTGCCTCTATAAGTTTATGAATTCTGGAAACTGTTGGAACTGTGGCTCGGTAATCGAAGCAAATAATTATGGTCGACAAGACGAGTGCTTAAAATGTGGCAAAGACAGTCATGTCTGTAGAAATTGTATTCATCATGACACTCACTACAATAACGAATGCAAAGAAAACCAGGCGGACCGTATCGTCGATAAAGAGAAGAAAAATTTTTGTGACTACTTTTCACCTCAATCAGGGATCGGAGGGGGAGCGCCATCAAAAGAAGACCTTCTCTCAGCGGCTGAGGCTCTCTTTAAGAAAAAATAATATTAACAGTACATTTTAATCAATTGATTTTATTCACAAAATCGCGTTATAATTGTGAATATGTTCACTAGACCTGTAACTCTTTCAAATCATTATAGTTTTTTTGTTTTTGGAGCAAGGGGAACTGGAAAATCAACCCTCATTAACGACCAATTCCTTCCTCAATTTCCAGCAGAAGAAAACCTTTGTTTTGATCTTCTAAACCCTGAAATAGAGGATCTTTTTTTGCGAACCCCTTCTGCTTTTAAAACTCAAATTCTAGAAGAAAAAAAACGACGTCCTACACTTAAAAGAATTTTTGTTGATGAAATCCAAAAAGTTCCAAAACTCCTTGAACTTGTACATCAACTGATAGAGTCTCATTCATTTCAGTTTATTTTAACAGGGTCAAGCGCACGGAAATTAAAACGCGGAGGTGCAAATCTTCTTGCAGGACGCGCTTTCGTGTTTCATCTTTATCCTTTCAGCCAAGTAGAACTAGGAACTCATTTTGACTTGGAATCAGCATTAAGTTGGGGAACTCTCCCCCAGATTTTCTCATTTGATCACCTAAAAGAAAAAAAACGATACTTAGAAGCCTATGCTCTCACCTACATCAAAGAAGAAATTCAATCAGAACAAATTTTACGAAAACTCACTCCTTTCCGAAAATTTCTTCCAATCGCCGCACAAATGAATGGAAAAATCCTTAATTTTTCAAAAATCGCAAGAGAAATAGGAGTAGATCCAAATACCGTGCAGACCTATTTTCAGATTCTTGAAGATACATGGGTTGGGTTTGAACTTCCTGCGTTTCATTCATCAGTCAGAAAGTCCGTTAAAAAAAATCCTAAATTCTACCTTTTTGACCCTGGAGTAAAACGAGCCCTAGAAGGGACTTTAGACGTCACCTTACACAGAAGCACTTCAGTATACGGTGAAGCATTTGAACATTGGGTTATTTTAGAATGCTGGAAACGAAATTCAATCACCGAAAAAGGGTACCAGTTTTTCTACTTAAGAACAAAAGACGATCTAGAAATTGACCTCATCTTAAAAAAAGCAAATGGGATCATTGCAGTAGAAATTAAATCCAGCCCTAAAATAGACCCGATAGAAGTAAGAAAAATGGATAAACTTGCTACCGATTTAAAAGTCAATAAAAGTTATTACCTATCAATGGATCCTCTTCCACAAACGATCGGTGGAACCGAGTGTCTGCACTGGGAAACTGGTTTAGAACTTCTCTTCAAATAACTCATTAACAAACTAAAAAAATAAGGTATTTTATATATTCACTAAAGAATGAGACTTTCACCCCACCCTCCATTGTGATAAGTCTGATTTCATTATGTCAAAAACTCCGATGACCGTTGTTGGTAAAAAAAAATTAGAGGACGAACTCAAGCATTTAATGACTGTTGAGCGTCCTGACGTTGTAAAGGCAATTGAAATTGCCAGAGGCCATGGAGACCTTTCTGAAAATGCAGACTATTCTGCTGCAAAGGAACGACAAGGTTTTATTGAAGGACGAATTGCAGAGATTAATGGAAAACTTGCTTCTGCTGAAGTCATTGATCCAACAAAAATTGA
>PBMP01000104.1 GCA_002722705.1 Pseudobdellovibrionaceae bacterium
GCGCGTAGGTTTCTTAAATTCTAGATTCTGGGATTTACCTAAAATTCAAGGACTTTATCCATGACGCGATCTTATCAACTATATTTACGGGAACCTAGTTCGAGTATCAAGGGCTATTCAACTGTTTAAATTTTAGACAAATTTCAACCTCTATCCCTCACAGGATTAAGTTTAATGGGTATCACTATTGCATTTACTCTCTGCATGAAGTTTGTCTTTATTACTCTTTTAAGTTTATTTTCGACGAACTCCTACTCAGGAGATCTTTCGATTGAAGCCTTAGTAAACGTAATGGCTCATCAAAATTTAGGTTCATTTACAGCAACCATCAATCCTTTTTATAATTTTCAAGAATGTAACGATATCTTAGTTGAAAGTTTTGATATTCAATTCCGTGGCATCGAAAGGACGGCGTTGATGCTTTCTATCAATTCCCAAGAATTCACAAAAGAACAAGCATTGGCCGAACTTCAAAAGGTTTCAAATACAATTGATGATGCAATAGAAAAAGATATTTTTTTTGGTACAAAGAGTAAATTCAACCCGGAAACAGGAAGATGGATAGATACCTCTGTTCCAAAAATTGAACGTCCAACTGAATTAACTCAAGCGGAAGAGATTCTTCAATCCAGTGAAGATCTGGTCAAAAACAGAGATTTATTAAAAGTCAGAAAAAAACTAACAAATCTTCTTAAAAACTATAAAAAAAGTGACAAAGAACATCATGCGATTATGGCTTTTTTAAGAACAAGTTATAAGTACACGAGTGCCTATCGAGAAAACCCTAAAAATGAATCTACAGAAGTTCTTGCTCAAAAAGAAGCTGAGAGAAAGCTTCGATTCGAGAAACAAAAAGAAGAATGGCGACGTCAAGAAGAACAAATTCGTTCCAGACAAAATGAAGCAAAACAATTAAGAGCTGAATACAGGCGCTGTATCAACCGATTAAACTCACGACTTGATGACCAAGCTCAATCTCAACAAATTGAGAAAAGTAAAACCATTCGCATAAAAGAAGTCATTAAAGCTCAAACCTCAAAATCAAAAACAGCAAGATAATAAAAATTAAACGTAAAGCTTAAGGATAGACAAAGCTTTTGTAAATACTTACGCTCACTTGTTCTTGAATGAAAAAGAGAGAGATCATTTTTAGAAAAGATTAAGGTGAATTCACGCTACAACCTAGAGACATTATCAGCGTTTGGAAACTACCGTCACACTTATCAGTAAGCTACTCAAACCTTCCCAAAAGCTGATTTTAGTAATTTATCAGTTTCCCCAATCAAGATAATTCATCGCTTTAGTGAAGAATCTAAACTCTTTATAGTTTAACGTAGACGTTAGAGAACTTGTTTCATATCATTGGAACTGATGATTCTTCCTATACTTAAAACTGATAGATGTATTTTGAGGCTCCCTTCTAAAGAGGACGTTCCAGAAATCGTTAAATTCTATCTTGAAAATAAAGAGCATCTCGCTCCATGGGACCCTTTCATGCCTGACGATTTTTTTACAAAGGTCTACTGGCAAAAAAAAGTTAAGGAGGCTCAAGAGGAGTTTCAGAATCATCAAACGGTAAGACTTCATATTTTTCTCTCAGATTCAAATAAACTCATTGGGATGATTAATTTCACTCGAATGGTTCGTGGTGTATTTCATTGTTGCGGTCTTGGGTACAAAATTGGTCATACTCATGAAGGAAAAGGCCTAATGAAGGAATCTCTTCAAGGCGCAATAGAATACATATTTGATGAACTCAATTTTCATAGAATTGAAGCAAACTATATTCCATCAAATTTAAGAAGCGAAAAATTATTACGCAAACTGGGATTTGAAAAAGAAGGATATGCAAAAAATTACCTGAAAATTTCCGGTAAATGGCAAGACCACATTCTAAACAGCCTAACAAATAAAAACTGGTCTGAAAAATAAAACAATACCATTACAGTCAATTGTTCACCTATAAGTGAACAATGAGTTCACTTTTTCTTGAAAAAAGCCTAGCTGATGCGGTAAGTCATTTCTATGGAAGATCTAAAAAGTAGACCTCTCTATTGCTGCAGAGGTTCGATCTTCAATGAGATCTTTAGGTGATTCAAATGAGCTTCAATTTGGACATGCTACATTCTTTATGCTTGGGCTTGCTCATAAACTGGACTCAAAATGAAATTGAATACAAGGATATCACTCGTGGTTTTAAGTGTTTTTAGAATAATCAGCATTGTTTCCATTTTTTTTAAGAGTGGATATGCTTACGATGGTTGTCACCTAGAAAAAAAAGAAAAACTCGATCTTCAGGCTCCTGCATGTGAGATCACCTATTACAAACTCATTTCTCTGTTTGAGTCAGTAAATCAACCCACGTTTATTTTGAAAACGATCGATCCATATTATTTCAGATACAGCATTGGACAGCAACAACTCGTCCGTTTTAACGATCCCTCACCTATGAGTTCTGCAAATACGGATGGAATTCCAGATGTTTCTTCTTGTGATGGAAATCCTTGTCTCCCTTTCTTAGAAACCTCTTGGCTTAAAAAAGTCTCTCGAGGACCCGGACACTATAAGGAGATTGACTATCCATCTCTTCGTTCTTTTAGAAAAGCGATTGAAGCGTTTGACCAAAAATATCCAAAAAACCAAATTTTCATTGAATACCCGAAACTCAATGACATTTTTATTTATCCAGCATGGTTTTCGAAACATTCACTCAAGTCATATCTTCCAGAAGTACTTCAAAAAAAAATCATTTCTTTTGGTTTGTTAACTGCAGGTGGATTTATGATTCAATATCCAAATCAATCTCATGACTTATATTATTTTGATGATTTTTTTCAGACTAAAAATAGGGAAACGTGGCGGCATTTTTATCAATTAGATGCCAGAATTATAACATCTTTAACAAACGCTCAGGTTCTTTTACCTGGAGTGACTGCTCTTGATTTAAAAAGAATTCTTTTAGGAACTGCAGTGAAATTAGAAAACTTTCAAGGAAAGAAACCTATTTCTTTTTTTAATTCTTTACTTTTTTCTTACGTAGTTAAAGGACTTTCCGAACACTGGGAAAAAGAAAAATCCTCTATCCAAGAACTTTTAAAAGACCCAAGCTTCTTTCAAAAACTCAGAACTGAAAGTGCCCCTTCAAAAGAACTGCCTCGATCCCTCATTCATTCTTCTTGTGAACAAATCGAAGAGCAATTTATTTTATTCACTCAAAAATTTCTAATGGCACCAGACCGAGATGACTTCCGAAAAGAGTTCATTGATTTTTATCAAAGCCTTTTAGATTTAGGAATTATGGTTGAACTCCCTAAAGAAAACGATTATGACCGTTTGTATGGTCCAATTCATCTTCATAATCTCTTTTCTAATTTAAAGGCTCAAGATAAAATAGAAAAATTAAAATTCGGAGTAGAAAAACTTTATATCTTATTAGAGCAAGGGAAATTTGATTCCTATATTCGCAAAAAAATATACTCTGCAAGACTCAACTCATCAGAAAGAGACCTTTATTCTCACTTATATACTTTACGTCGAATACTCTCATTGCTTAATGAAAATAAATTCCTCTACCAATGGGAAAGAAAAGCTCTCAGAAAAAAAATAAAAAAAATAAACATGTACATTAGAAAATTTGAGTCTTCTTCAGAACAACTTGAAATCTTCGGAGAAGAAGAACTCCTTTCACATATCGATGAATCTCAAGGACTTAATTTGACGGGGTTTAACTTGACTGCGAAAAATTTTCTAAACGGAACGTATAAAAACTTAATTATCAAACAATTAGAAACTGAGAAGTCTCCAGAGGTTCGTAAAGCGATTCTCTACCAAGTCATTTATGGCCTTTATGAATTTAGAAATTATGAAATGACCGGAAAAAACATGGCGGCTCCAATCTTGAAAAAACAAGTAAAGTCAATTGTGAAAGCTTATAAAAAAAATTCATCTCAAAAGGAAATTCAAATTACTATTGAAGAAATTTCTTCAGTTACGTTTCAAAATGCTAAAGATCAAAAGATGATTTTGAAAATTTTAAACTCAAAGAACTAAATTCAGCAAAATCATCGTCCACTACAACACAGCAACTCCATTTCAAACCATTAGTCTTTGTGCAATGTGCATATAAAAATACTTTTTAAAATAAATTTTTTATGATAGCAGGTCTTCTGACAAAGAAAGAGGCTTCATGAAAAAATTATTCGTTCTTGTCCTATTATTTTCAAATTCAGTTTTCGCGAATGTTGATTTAGATGCTCATTACTCTTGCATGGTTACGGACTCAAGTAGAAAACAAACCATCGGGGAGACGACCTTACCTGGCTATACCTTGAATAAAACGATAAATGAATCAGGAAGAATTCATGGAACCAGTGTATTTTTATACAATACCGTAAAGCTGTATCATGCCTACGCAAAAAACTCTGGCTATTTAGTCATTGCTTCAGACTTTTCTAAACCGTCCGAATTTCATGGGACAATATTTATTACTGAAGAACCAGACCATATAAGACTAGATGTTTCTATTTTTCATTCTATTGTTTTATTTGAAGACAACACAGGAGAAAGAACGAGAGCACTTTCTCTATTACCAAATCTTCAACTCAGTAAAGATACGGTAACTGAAACCTATGTTCTTAAGTGTAATGAAGTTTAGATTTCAAAAACAATCCTAAGGATGATACATGTCAAACTCTTTTTCTATTCGATAAATGAAATCAACAAGGTTTTGATATTTTAACAGTTCTTTCTTCAACGGACTTTCAATAGGCTGTCTAAATACAGTTTGCAGGAAACCAAAAGCAATACAGTCCAATTGTCCTGCTAAAGAACCGCAGAAGTATAATCGATCCCCTAATCGATGACTGATCGCTATAATTCCATCCTTACCCATGGAGTAAACTTCACTTAAAGAATGCCTAGAAATTCCATAACCATCTGCTTGCTTATATAAATTTCTTCGAATCAAAGGTAATGCCAACAGACCTAATTTAAATGGAAAGAGTTTATAGAATTCAGATCGAATTACTTTATATCCCTCTGGGTCTATCCAGCGAGAATAAAGTAAAATAAAATAAAGCGTTTCTTCAATTAAACTTTTATATGCAATATCTGATAACGAAAGCTGATCTTCCGGAAATAATTTTTTTATAATAAAGGAGGAATCTGGAATTTTCTCTCCATTATATGTGACAAATGGCATTTTTCCCTTGGGCCCTCTTTTGGGATTAAGTTCAACTTTTACCTCATAATCAACTTTCTTAATTTTAAAATATGTTTCTAACTTAATGCAAAACGGACTCAGACTATTCATGCCCCACACTGCAGGATATTGATGTAGAATCATAAAAAATGAAGCTCCTTTAAAAATTGATAATGAAAAAATTTCGAGCGTTGACACAACCTTAAATACAAGTCTAAAGCAGATTTAACCGATGAAGAGTGTTTTCGTGAAGCTAAATCCCCCATAAAATATGCTGCGCGCTCAAATTTAGAAACCACAGGATCAATTTTTTGTTTATTAATCTCAGCAGCATGCATCAACCCCAGTGTCATTCCCTGACCAAAAACCGGATTAAGAGAAACATGCGTATCTCCTATGATTTGAAGATTTAATGGAAGCTTAAATTTTCTTAAATGCATTTTTTGTTTATAATAAACAGACAGAGGAGCAACAGGAACAGCATGTTTTAAGGTATCCGCCATTGCCTGATTCGGCACCTGCTCTGCAAGTGATTTAAATTCCTCAAAGGAAATTTTTGGACGAGGAGGATCACCATATTCAACTAAAGTCATTAAATACCGATTTTTTTCAATAGGCATTAAAACTCCACCATATTTTTCACAAATAGGATCTATTTGATAATATCTTTGTTTATATTCTTTTTTTAAAACCCCCTCCAACAGCGCTGTACGATAGGTTAAGCGAATATTTTGCTCTTTTTCATTTTGAATAAACTCTTTAAGTATTCGTTTTGAAAAATTTTGTCCTCCTGCAATCACACAATAATCTGCTTCTATCCCACCTTTGGGAATACCCACTCCAACAAAACGATTCTCAAGAATCTCTAAATTCGTCACTACTCCCTGATGAAAATGGATATTTTTTTTTTGAGAGACTCGAAGGAAAATTCTCGATTCTAAAAAAGGACGACTCATACTCCAAGTTTTTATCTTAGACTCATATCGAGGAAATGATCCAAACCGATTCTCCCATAGAGTGTCTAAAGCCCAGTCAACTCTCGGGCAACCAGAACGATATAATTCATCACTTACCCCAGGAAAAAGATCCTCTAAAATTTGAAATCCTCGAGACAAAAGAACGTGAAGATGCTGTCCATGAGGAACTCCAGTACGTGGCTCATCTGAGCCGATCATCGAATCTTGATCAATCACTGTCACACGATCAAATTTTTTTGAAAGAACGGAGGCGGTAACTAACCCTACGATACCTCCACCAATCACGATCGCATGACTCATTAAATTTTTCCTTTCATTTGTAAGTGGAGCTCATGAAGTTTACTTATTCCATTTGCATATTGATCAACACTAAATGTTTTAATTTCTCTTCCAATCAACCTGAATTGTTTTAATCGATCAGAAAACTCTTGGTTTAAACTCTCTCTAATTGATTCTTTTGAAACCTTTTCTCTCTGAAAGCGAAAATAAATTTCATTCGTCATGTCCCCCTCTTTTACTTCTCTTTCTTCGGTCGAAAGAACATTACTGATTCGGGCTACTCGCTGAGCACATCGAAAAACCTCTCGACACACCCCCACCTCTTTTTCTATCAGTTGACTTGAACCCATTAAATCAATCATTCCGGCAGCAACAATTCCCATGTTATAGGAACTAAGCTCTAAGTACTCAGAACTCCCGACTGAATCAAAGTCACACGTGAGAAGTTCTGCCATTCGATTTGCTAAATAAAAGTGCTGCAAATCAAAAAAAAGATGAGATCTGTATTTAGCTCCAAAAGGAAGATTCTCTATTTCTTCTGAGATTTCCCGTAGAAGCATTTGTATAAATTGAATTTCTGGACCATGACTCTGAACCTGATCATTCAGATCGAGCCGATAAGCGGTATGAAGAACTTCAGGAGAATAACGATCAGGACGATCCGCCAGATCATCAAGGACTGTAATTAGTATACCAAGTTTAATTTTTGTCTCTATAACAGACTTATAAAACTGACGATCGACCGAACTCAAAGTGGTCAATTCATAGCCTTTCGGTAAAAATTCAGTAAATAAAGAAAAATTACGATCACCTAACTCTTGATAAATACGAAGAATTTCAGTCATAAACTCTCCTTTTTTTTAAATTTAAAAACTGACCTTCTTTTGGATGAAGAGTAATCAATGCCTCAGACAAAATATTTTTTGGGCCACTAAATTCAAATGCTTTACAAAATGCTTCAATCACCACTTCAGCTTCTAAATAAGCCAAACGCTCTCCTAAACACGCCTTTGCACCTGCTCCAAAGGGATTATAAGAATAAGGAATCTTTGATCGTCTTCCGGGTTTAAACTGCGCATGATCAGGAAAATACTCTTCATTGTGGTGCATATTATAAATCGCAACAATAACAGTATCTCCTCGCTTTACTCGCACTCCCTCTAAAGACATCGATTGCTCAGCTTGTCTGGCCAACATATAAGCAGGTGGATATACTCTCAAAGCTTCACGATAAACTTCTCTCGTTAGTGTTTGATCTCCCATTGCAATTTTTCTTTGAAGCTCCGGCCTTTGAGCTAAAAGAAGAAGTGAAAATGCAATAGACGCAGCTGTGGTTTCATGACCTGCAAAAAGAAAAGTCAAAAAATGATCAAGCTGATAAGGGTCGTTTCTAAAAGCATAGGTCAGTGGTGTATTTCCTGCATCTCTAACTAGATCTCTGATTTTTTTTTGCAATTTTCTCAATCGAAAACTTGGAAAAGTAATGGGAGAACGCATTCGTTTTCCACAAAGCCGATTCAATTCTAAATAGTCCTGTCCGGACTTTTCTACATCGATTTGAACTCCAAGAAAAATCTCAAAAGCCGTTCCCAAGATGAGCGAAGTTATTTCTCGCGCAGGGTCAAAACAATTTACAGAACAATCAATCATTGCCTGTGTTCTCTCTTCAACAATGAAACGAGCCTTTTGAAGAGCTTCTTTAGAAAAAACTGAACGGGATTTTACGCGAGCCGCCTTTGACTCTTCTCCTTCAAGTTGAACCACTCCTTTACTTCCAGTCACGGGTTGGATCCGATCAAAGACAAAACGGTTCTGTCTAAAGACACTCGACTGAGTCACCAAAACCTTTCCAGCAGCATCTGCGTCAGCTACAAAAACAAAGGGTTTAGGACCTAAAAAAAAACGCTCAACACCATGAACTTCCATGAGTAACGAAAGAGGGTTTTGCATGAAAGTTCGAACACGGCTTATCTGTTTCACATCTATTGGAATAACTAAAAATAAACTTGACTAAAATTTAATTAAATTCAATAACCATTAACTAATGGATATCAATCGTTTAAAGTATTTTTGCGTCATTGCTAAAACAGGAAGCATCACAGGGGCCTCTAAAGTGCTTCAAATTTCAGCTCCAGCACTTTCAAAAGCGATGGCTTTATTTGAGGAAGAAATGGAGATGGATCTGATTCATTCCGCAGGAAGAGGAATTGCCATTACCGACGCGGGAAAGCGTGTTGCTCTTGAAGGAGAGCGTCTTCTTGAAGAAATTAATCGTACAGAAAAAGTGATAAAAACGACTGAGACAAAAGAAAATGTCATCAAACTAGGAAGCTTTGAAGTCTTCACAACTTACTTTTTAGGAGATGCTCTGAAGGATATTGAAAATACTACATTTCAAATTCACGAACTGATACCTGGAAAAATTGAAAATTCACTTTTATCTAGACAAATTGACTACGGACTCACTTACCTTCCTATTCCACAACCGGGGTTAGAACACTTGCAAATTGGTAGCGTTAAAATGGGAATTTTTGGTCAAAAAAAATTTGAATCTATAGACCTAGAAAAACTTCCTTTTGCAGCTCCCATTGCCCCTCTTTCCGGGGTACCTACTCGTTCACAAGGGCTTGATGGATGGCTCCCAAAATATGGGGATCGAAAAGTAGTTTACAGTGTAGCAATGATGGAAACAGCTTTAGAGCTCTGCAGACAAGGAAAGGCAGTCTGTTTTTTACCTAAATTTGTAGTGACTCTACACAACCTCACTGTTCAACAAAAATATCAATTGAATGAAATAAAAGAAGCAAGTCGTCCAGATACTCAACAGCCTGTTTTTTTTGTAAAAAGAGTAGGGAGCTCAGAATCAAACGGAATAAAAAAAATTACACAGCGATTACGTATTTTACTCAGAGATTCAAAATAAATAAATTACAGCTTTTACAATAATTAAGTATCCACTAGGTAGACAGATTCATCTAACTCAGATATTTGACTCATATGAATATTTTCTATCAAATGATCGCTTTACCACTTGTATTTTATTCAACGACCTCATTAGGAAGTTCGACATTTCCAGACAGTTGGATCGGAAAGTGGACTGGAAAAGCTCAAACAGTCCGAGATCAAAAGATACAACGAACCATGCAAATGACTTTAGAAATTCGCTCTACAGAGAATCCAGATGTATTTGACTTTCAAATACAGTACGAAGGAGAAAAGGTTCGTCAATACGAGCTCGTAGCCAAAAACCGATCTCGTGGACACTGGGTTCTAGATGAAAAAAATGGGATCCTTATTGACTCGTTCTATTCTCAAAACATTCTCAGGTCCTTATTTATGGTCAATGGAAAGATCATTCCATTTAGATATGAAAAAAATCGTAATAGAATCCATATCGACTCACCTATTTTTCAAGCAGTACAACCAAACATAAGTGGAACTCCAGATTTTTCTGTTTCATCTTTTTCCATAATCAACAGTCAAATCGCTTTACTTAAAAAAAATGAATAGGAAAAATATGAAAAACGAGCTACGTATCATTAGTTTACTAAAATCACTTCCTGAGAACTGTGTATTTGATCAATTTCCCTCTCCTCTAGGAAATTTAACCTTAATAGCCTCAAATGATGGACTTCATGCTCTCTTATGGGATTACGACTGGCTTCATAAAAAATTTAATCACATTAGAAACGAAATTCTTCAAAACCCGAATCAAAAATACATTAGTGAAACAAAGAAACAATTAGAAAAATATTTTCAAGGAAAACAGAAAAAATTTAATATTCCTCTTGTGCTAAAAGGAACTGATTTTCAAAAAAAATCATGGAACAAATTAAAAACAATTCCATATGGAAAAACAATCTCCTATCAAGAACAAGCCATTGCTTTAGGCGACAAAAACAAAGTAAGAGCAATTGGTTCAGCTAATGGAAAAAATCCAATTTCCATTATCATTCCATGCCATCGAGTCATCGGTAAAGATGGAAATTTACATGGATTTGCTGGAGGACTAGATGCCAAAAAATACTTACTTGAACTGGAAAATAAAAATAATAATTACAAAACATGAGGAGCTAACGATCTCAAAATAGAACGTAATAAAAGATTTGCTCCCATTTCAATGTGTTCAAGACTTGACCACTCTTCAGGAGAATGACTGACTCCATTTAAACTAGGAATAAAAATCATTCCACTAGGGATATGTCTTCCAAAAATTTGTGCATCATGCCCAGCACCACTTTTCATGCGCATATACTTTAAATTCAGTTTCTGAGCTTCGCCTTCAATCAGAGAAACCATTCTTTGATCACACGCTGTCGGACTTAATCGGCTCAATTCTTCGAATTCAAACATTAATCCACGACGTCTACAAATTGCAGAAATGGTTTTTCGACAAGCGTTTTCAATTTCTTGCATATGCTCATCATCAAAGTCTCTTCCCACAATTGTAAACTCGGTCACACCGGGTACCGTATGTGGGTTTCCAGGAAAAAGATCTACTTTTCCAATTGTGGCTCTTGCATATTCAGAACCATTTTCTTCAAGCAGTCTTGGAATTTCATGTGCAAATTCAGCTAATCCTTGAAAAGAATCTCTCCGCATATTCATAGGAGTGGTTCCAGAGTGATTCGCTTCTCCAATAAGTTTCACTTTCCACTTAAACAATCCAGAAATATCTTCGACAATTCCAATGTCACACTTTGTTTTTTCTAAAACTGGACCTTGCTCAATATGCAACTCTAAAAAACCAGATAAATATTCTCGATGACGTTTAGCTTTTAATACATTGATCGCATTGAGATTATGTTTTTTCATTGCATCAATCAGAGAGACTTCATTGACATCCTTCGCCCTTCGAATAAAGTCCATACTTAATTCTCCGCATATCGCTTGAGAACCAAGCATTCCTCCAAAACGTCCCTCTTCATCACTTGTCGCTACTAACTCTAAATTCTCAGAAAGTTCAATGTCATTTTCGCGAATCACACGCATACATTCAAGAGCAACAAGCACCCCGAGTGTTCCATCAATCATTCCTCCACACGGAACAGAATCCAAATGAGATCCAATCATAAAAGATGAATTTGTTTTAGAACGGTCATCTAACAAAAAAACATTTGCAGCAGGGTCCATAGAAGCCCTTAATCCAACAGACTCCCCTTTCTCAATAAGCCAACGTCGGGCCTCTATATCTGCGTCTGAAAACGCCATTCGATAAATACCGCCGTCTTCTCTACGTCCAATTTTTCCTAATTCAATAATGTCTTTTTCTAAACGAGAAATGGAAATTCTTTGTGCTTTTCCCATATCAATAGGGATTTTAAGTGGCTCTTCAATTAATTCTGAAGTTGTTCGTTTTTTTCTTTTTGTCATAAATTCACCAAAGTTTTTTTTGTTTCCAATCCTTTACTAATAAATAAAGAAGAAATAGAACCTCTAAAGTCAATAACCCTAAAGCCCCAAAAATAAGAGTTGAAAAAAAATGAAGTGAAAAATTCATCTACTTACTCCACCTTTCAATTGATTCCAGTCAAAAGAAATTGGTTTATAAAACCGAGCTGCAACCATAATAAACATTGAAACAGTTGCGCCAATCAAAGAAGCAACATACCAACCAATCATAAAGTATGCAATTAACCCTAAAGTACTTCCAAGTAAAATTGCCCAAAATGCTCCCTCTGGATGAAGCTTGTCCCAAAAAAGACCAGCAATCATAGGCCAAATCATACTCGCAACTAAAGGTCCTGCAAAAAACAAGACTTCTGCTAAGGAACCCACATGAGGGAGACAAATAAACCAAGTCACTATTCCTAACACCACGGTAACCCATTGGGCGAATCGTCTCAAATCAGATTTCGATTCCTTTTGTTTTACAAGACGACTCAAAATATCTTCAGTAATTAAATCAGACAAAGAAGCTAATAAACTATCAATAGACGAAGCCAAAGAACAAAATACAATAATGAAAATTGCTACTGCTCCACCTTTACCTAAAAGCTCAGAAACAACCAATGGGCCTACCGTATCTGGTTGACTCAAACTTAAATTCATTGGAAAAATCGCTAAAGCAATAAAACCAGCAACTACTGGTACTGGTAACCATAACAAACCACCAAAGAAAAACGCTTTACCAGCCACTCCTCTTCTCATAGCAAACGCTCGGCTCCACCAAACATTATTATGAAAAACTTCTCCGAGTCCAAAAAGAAAATTATTACAAACAGTCAAAATAGCCGCTGGAAAAAAAACATCGAGCAACTTAGGTGCTTTCATCGAAACACTTTCATATAAAACTGAAACAGGAAGACGGTCAATCGCCACAAAAGCAACAAGTATAATTCCCACCAAAATAATCACACTTTGAATAAAGTCAGTTCCGATAACTGCATTCAATCCTCCAATCATCGTATACACGACACATACAAATAAAATTACACTCATACCAACTACATAAGGAATTCCAGAAAGAGTCTGAAGTAGAACTCCTCCTGCCATAGCCATACTGACTAACCATGCTAAGCTGTAAAAAAGAGTTAAAATTAAATAAAGGACCCAAGTTTTCTGGCCAAAACGTAATCTCACAAAATCACCACTTGTATAACCCTGAGGCATCAATATTTGTATTCGACTTGCTAAAGGAGCAAATAGTATTAAACCAAGTGCAGCGCTTGAATAAGCAATCATTCCCCAGACTCCCATTTGTAAAGCAAATTGAGGTGCTAGCATGGTTGTATTCGAAGTAATCCATGTCGCTGCTGCTGTTGCAGCACCTAAAGCCAATCCGACATTTCTTCCAGCAAGAGCATGATCTTCAAAACTCTTATTTTTTCTTCCCCAAAATAAACCTAAAAAGATCCATAAAGCACTAAATCCGATAAGTAAGCCTAATCCCATACTTAAACTTAATTTCATTTTCTACTCCCAAAAAGAACAGCAGCTACCGTCGCAAATACCACGAACAAACCAAGTACAAATAAAACGACAGAAAGATTAAAAGAGTGATGAATTACTTCGACTATTGCTTCATCTTTTTTCTCAGTAACTCCACTTGGAAGAACTTCATACAATAGAAGAGAAAACTTTTGATCTTCCATTCCCGAAAGAAAAAGACTTTGATTTCTTCCTTCATAAAGAGTTTCAACCTTATCTTCTTTTAGTTTTTTAGAAACTCGAACTAAAGTACCTGGACGCTTTTCCCATGAAAGAGTTAAAAAACCTGTATCAGAAAAATACTCATTTTGAGTAAAACTAATCTCAGCAAAAGACAAATCACCAAAACTAAGGAAAAAAATAGAAATTAAGGCTATTTTTTTAGCAAGAGAGATCATTAGCTCATCCTTTCATCTTGTTTTATTTTTTATAAAATAAAACGATCAGCCTGCATCAAATTCGACACAAAATCAATGATACTCTTTAGAAATTTTAATATAAAAAAATCATAATTCTATTTGATTGAGAAAATTCTCTATAAGCTCTGAATACTTTTCAGGTTTTTCTAACATCGCCATATGAGAAGCGTTTTCAATTACTTTAAATTCTGCATTTGGCATTTGATTCGCATAAAACTCTGTAGACTCTGGAGTAGCTTCATCTTCTCGACCACAAATAAATAAAGTAGGATGTTTAATTTTGTAAAGACCTTTTGTTCGATCATAATCTCTTAACGTCCCTGTTGGAAAAAATTCACTTGGTCCCCACATATAGTTATAAATAATTTGATTTGCATCAGTAAACTCATCCAAAATTTCCTGCGGAATGGGATCGATCAAACATGCAAAACGTTTTAAATACTCCCACATTGCCTCTTCATACTCTTTAGAATCTGTAGTTCCACAACTTTCATGTTCTCTTAAAACCTCTTGAACTTTTTCGGGGAGTTTTTTTCTCAATCGATCAGCATCCAATTTCCACATTTTTGCACTTAAACAAGGATTCGATAAAATTACACCTAAAACTCCCTCTGGTTGAGTTAATAAGTAATCGACTCCAAGCATCGTCCCCCAAGATCCACCCCAAAGAATTATTTGATTTAATTCAAGTTCATTTCTTATTGTTATAATTTCTTCCACAAATCGATCAATCGTCCAAAGACCCAAATCATTTGGACGATCAGACTTTCCCGATCCTAGCTGATCATAAAAATAAACCCTTCGACTCCGCGAAATTTTTTCAAAAGAACTCACTAAAGGCTTATGAGAGAATCCAGGACCCCCATGCAGAACGAGAATAGGTGTCTTATCCCCCTCTCCTACAGATTTCCAATAAATTTTTCCTCCCTTTACCTGAATGTACCCATCATGACTTTCCATATTGCTCTCCCTCTATTGACCACTAAAAAAAACATGACCTCATCACATAAGTCTTTGATAATACTTAAAAATTTTAGCTTTATCACTAAAAAAAAATATATTTTGTCTCGATTTAAAGTATTTTTTGCTACAATTCAGGCACCTATGAGAGATCAAAAATTTTACTTAACAATAATTACTTTACTTATCACAGTGAGCTTAGGGGCTCTGTATCTTTATCAACGGGAGCACTCCAAAAGAGTGGCTCTACAGCTAAAAATAAAACTTCTCTCCGGGAGTAATAAAAAAGCAGTTTCATGGGAAACCTTAAAAAAAGACGCTCAACCTCCATCTGAAACGATAGAAAATCAAAACCATGAGCGAACAATAACAAAGCCCATTCTTACTTCTCAAGAAAAGAAAAAACCTTTAAAACAAAATTTTGATGTTCATTCAGCTCCTACAGAAACTCTCATTCAACTTTTGGAAAAAACTACAAAAACAGCTCGAACTCAAAAACTAGAATCCATCAATAAGGGGATCGAGATCGCGAACGAAATGATTTCTCGAGCACCAGATAGTTATTCTGCATACAAAGCAAAGCTTATTTTGATGCTTACAAAAGAAGGGAAATACGCTCAATCAGTCGATGACCAAGAGGTTGATCAAGTGTTAGATGAAATGGCTTCCTTTGATTTTGTCGGGGATAAAACGTTACATAAAGAAACTTTTCTAATCTTAAGAACAAATTCTCAAATTGACACACTTGAAAACGAAATTGAAAAAGCAGAACAACAACTTGATGATTTAGATCAAAAAATTGAAACCAATTCAGATCCAGAGATTCAAAACACACTTCTTTCTGACAAAAATTTAGCAGAACAAGAATTAGATAAAAAACTCGATCTCCTCAGTTCTTTAGAAAACTCAATTGAAGAAGGCCTACTTGAACAAGAGGATTTCTTTAATGATGATATTATTGAAATTCCATTTAAAAGAGCCCTAGCAAAAGAAAATTATGATTCAGTGATTGAAGAATCAGAAGCTTTATTGGATGAATTTCCAGAATCAATACGTGGATATTATTTTTTAGTAAAAGCGCTAGAACTCAAAGGAGAACAAGAAGAAGCACTTGAAGTTCTTGCAGAAAGCGACCTTCCTGAAGAAAAACTGAGACTTTTAGAAAGCCGGTTAAAAGAATCTAAAAACAAGAGCTTCAAAAATTATTGGAGACAGCTTCGATTTTAGATTCCTCCCTCTTGATCGTTTTTACAACTATTGCACTTCGTATGCTCCAGAGTCACAGTCTGAGTTTTGAGGCCGTGAAACCCCTCTTGCGTCAGTCGATAAAGTACACGTTGTTGGACGATTATCAATGGCTGCAGATCCAGCCTGTAGAGCAATTGTTTGAACCGTTCCACCATTGTCTGCAAGACTTGCTGCGAGCCCAACACTTGCAACGCCTTGATCGTTTGCGGCATCTACCCAACAGGCTCCTGCTGCGGAATTATAGACATTGTAGTCATTAGAAGTAACTGTTCCTGAACAAGTATCAGCCGTACTAAAAGAAGCATTTCCATCAAATACAGAATCAGACACACTCACAGTCCCTGCAGTAACGAAGAAGGCTCCTCCTAACTCTCCGCCAGAATTGTCTGTATCTGATTGATTATCTGCAAACGTACAATGCTCCATAGTAAGACTCGTACCTGCATTATTGATATTGATCGCACCACCTGTTGTATTGGCTTTATTCGTAAAGAACGTAGAGTTTCTCAGTGTCACATTACTCGACTGAGAAACAATCATTGCCCCGCCATTTGTCGTTGCAATATTTGAATCAAACGTTGAATTAGTAACGGTAACAGTATTGGTCTGAAAGTAAAGAGCTCCACCAGATGAGGCGTTATTACTTGTAAAGGTCGAATTATTAATTGTATAAGTTCCAGATGCACTCGTTGGAAACCGAACTGCTCCTCCGAGTGAACTCGTATTACTTGTAAAAGTAGAGCTATCGATATTTAATCCACCATAAATGGCTCCACCTTGATGAGAACCACCAGAGCTATTATTCACAAACTCTGAACCAGTGATTGAACTTCCTGAAGTGGCTCCAATATAACCAATTGCACCTGCATGGTTCGTAGATGAATTATTCTCAAAACGAGAAGAAGTGATTACAAGAGTTGCTGAGGAGTTTCCTATTCCTACAGCACCTGTCGCTCCTCCAGTTGCCTGATTTCCTTTAATAAGAGCATTATGAATTTTAAGCTGTCCCAATGCCGGAAAATTAATTGCGCCTCCGTCAGTTGCAACTGATCCATTTTGTAATGTTAAATTGGAAACACTTAAATTCAAAGATCCACTTCCAGTTGCAAGAATTCCATTTGCAGAGCCTCCATCAACAATAGTTCCAGCGCGGGTTTGACCTGAAAGGTGAACACTACTTACCGTTCCTGTAGCAATAGTAATCAACGATCCAACAGAATAAGTTCCATCAGGAACAGTAATAACCCAGTCTCCAGCTTCAGTAGCTACTTCTTCTAGAGCTGCCCTTAAAGTACATCCACCTGACCCAGCCAAACAGGTAGAGTCGGCAGTATTTGTGTCTCCACCGTCACCAGTATCATCAACGACAAATCCTTGCATCACGACAAGATCAATCGTAGCCGTATCAGTGTCCCCATCACCATTCGTCACTGTCACGGTATAAGTGGTCGCATTTGGTGCTGCAGGTGAATCCGCTGTAGGAGCACCTGAGATTACACCTGTGGAAGGATCAATTGACATTCCTGCGGGCAAACTCGGCGAAACGGAATAAGTCACACTTCCTGACCCCGTGTATGTTGGACTCAACGAAGTAATACTTGTTGCTGGACTTGTCTTAGCAAATGCAGCAGAAGAAATTGAATAAGATAAATTCCCAATGGGTGAAGAACTTGATCCGCCTGATACTGTGCCACTTCCAGAAGAAGATCCATCTCCTTCAGAGATGGTATAGCCCCCACAACCTATAGAGGCGAGGACAAAGGCGATGACAACGAGCGGAGTTCTACGTTGACCCAAGAGCGATTCGGTTACGTGCAGCTTTCTCTGGTTCATAGTCTAATTATACCTGATTCACTCATAAAAGTAATGCATTGCATTATTTTTATTAACCAAATGAAATTATTGATATTAATCGACAAAATAAAGACAAAAACGTAGCCTTTCAGCTACATTTTTACGACTTTTTCTTATTTTTTATTCCATTAGAAATAATGCTATCTTAGCGCAAGAACCAAAAGTAAGACTTTAACCACGAATGAAAAATTCTTCGGAGGGGAACTTCTGGGTAAATCAAAAGCCCATCAGTCAGGTTCACGTCCGCAGTATAGACTTGCTGAATTTCAAGTCGATCTAAATAACTATAAATCAGTGCTAAATTCGTATTAACCGTTTCAGGGTAACTTCGATCAATTTCTTTTTGATTGGCATAAATAAAACGTGAATTCCAAATCTGATCTTTTGTATAAAAATCGGTTTCAGATGAGACAAGGTCCTTAATTCCCCAGTGGTGAAGTCCTCCGATTCCCACAACTTTTACTCCAGCTTCGATTTTTGTTCTTAATTCCTTAGGTACTGGAATTGAAAACAATAAATCTTTAGAAAAATCAAAAAGCTCATCAATATCAGCTTTAGACATTGGGTTAGGATTATCTCCTGATAGGTTTTTATGGATCATCCATTTATTCTTAAAAGTCACTGCAGCCAAGTCCGTCTTAAAGATTCCAAAATCGCCATTGTCATCGTAATAAGATATTTGGGAGCTTCCGCCTCCTATATCCCAAACGACTAGATTTTCCTTAGATCTATCTGCAAACTGAGTCAAACCGGAATAAAATCCAATTTCTGCTTCAATACTTTGACTAATTTTCAGTAAAGTGATTCCTACTTTTTTTTGAACTAAATCAATAAAAAATTCTGCATTCTGCGCTTTTCTTAAGGCAGCCGTCCCCACGGCAAGGAATTCGGTTGCACCGTGATTCATTGCAAGTTTTTTTAACTCTAAAAGAGAATTCACTCCTTCGTTCATTATTTGATTTGAGTAAGCAGAGTTTTTAGATTTTTCACGATCTTCTTCATACTTCACTGCTCGTTTTTCATTGAGTAAAGTAGCAATTTTTTTCCCTTCACATCGATTTACTTCTGCTACCTGCATTTTTGTAGACCCAGACCCCACATCAAAAACGGCTCTAACAACATGACAGTCATGAGAAATAAATTTCGAAAATGCATCTGTCACAAAAAAAGATAAAACAAAAAGAACTACAGACATTATTTTTTCCTATTCAAACTCTTTTAAGGTTTCTTCTAAATCACTCAACCAATCACTCTTAAGTGCCATTGGAAAATTCTTGTTTTGCTTTAAAAGCCAATGGAGAAAATTCAATTTCTTTTCAGAAAGTCCCTCTTTCATCAACTCCAGTGATCTATTGCCAAATCGAATTAAGGAAACTCTTCTCCTCAATGAACCAAAAGGAGAAGAAGTCTGATTATCATTAACCAAAAAATGAGATAATATCCCTACTCCATCGGGCCCAGTTTTTTCAAAAGAATCACAACCGAAGCCATAGTCGCCTAAAGTACAAAATTTTCTAGTCATTCCTAATGTAGTTTGATGTTTCCCGACAATCCAAACATTTGGAGTTTGTACTAATCGATAAAGCGCTTGTTCTATCCACCCTCTCGTCCACAAGTTTGTCCTAATCAATACACGTTCAAAAAAATTATTTTCAATAAAGTCGACAAAATCCAATATCCAATCATCGGTAACTGAGACCGCACCTCTTAAATCTAAAACTACTTTTTTTAACTTTTTCTTTTTCCATTCATTGATGAATAGCTGAACCTGATTTGAATCCAGAAGGTTCAATTCTGCAACAAAATAACGATCTTCATTTTCTGAAAATCGAGCAATTTTATTTTTAGGAACTCGATAATAATCCTGAATCTTTTTTGCTTTTCCATTGGTATGTAATGGATCAAAAATTTGAATCCATTGAGTAATCCAAAGATCATGAAAAACCGTTGTACAACTGGGATCCTCAAGTCCCATTGCGTCGACCATAAGCTCAATCTGTTCTTCTCGACTTTTTTCTTTTAAGTTCTTTTCCAAAGAACTTTTATTTTTTTCAAAAAAAATAGATTTTTCAGATTGGCCTATTTTTTTTAAGATAAAAGCCCCCCGCTTTAGAAAGAAACGAACCAAAATTTGATGTGCTTTTTCTATTCTCTTTATGACCTCTTCTTTTGAAGAAAAAGAATCCTCAATCGCTTGATAAAAAAGAGGGATCGTAAAATGAGTGTCTCGTTTTTGTATTTGATCCTCACAAAATTTGTGGGATTCTTCAGCGTGATACTGAGACTGGGCCTCTATAGACACTTTTTTAATGACCGACTCTAAATCGGAGAGCTTCGCACAGCCACTTCCTACCAGAACAATCAAAAGGCCAATCATGGATTTCATGGGAAAACTTAAATCATGACGCGTCACTCAAGTCAATAACCAATAAAAAAAGTCCGATTAGAAAGCATATAAATAAACTAAAAAAGTAAGGTATAAAGAATTCCTCTTAAAAGTTTTCCCATTCATCAATAACTCGTGTAATCCTAGGGGCATGAGCACTCATTTACCAGACAAGAAGAAATACGAAGCTATTCTCAAAACCCAGGGACTCAGCGCTGCTCTCACAGAACTTCACAGAGAGATGAATGAGCTTGAGTTTGAAAGTTTTGAAGGAGCTAAAGGGTACCAAGCGGATCTGTGGGAAGACATCAAAGTTTGGAGAAACTATTCAGTCGAACTTTGGAGAAAACACCAAGATATGATCTAACCTACCGAAGATGGTATTTTTTTGGTTTTAATTTTGTTTATTTTTTCAAGTCGTCTCGCGGCAGAAACAAGTTTGAGTTGCGCTCCACCAACCTCAGACAAAGAGTATTCAATCTCGGAATACTCTTTAAACTCAGAGACAAATCTAACAGGAGTACACTTAATAAAGTGTTCTTTTATTTTCTCATCTAACTTAGAAACAGAAATTGCAGACATTTTCACAGGTGCTTCTGCCAACACTTCCATTAACTCTGTCTCTTCCATCTCCAAAAGATCTTTAAAAGTAAGCATAAACTCTAAAGCTTTTTGTGTGTAAACAGGATCTTCATCCATACCCACGTCAATCATCTTTTGTCGACGAGTAACTGGAGTTGTTTCTAAAAGCTCCACAAGTTTTCTAAATCCGTCAGGATCTCTTTTATAACGAGAATAGATTCCCATATCAATGCTCCTCTGGTCCCTTTATTCTACCTTAGAAGCAATCTTTCGTTCAAGCATCTCAAAAATTAAAAAATAGCTTCATAAAAAAGCTTACTTCGTTGAAACAAAGAAGTATCTTTTGGCATTAAAACCTCTCCCCATTTTATTTGTTCAAACCTCTCCCTGTTCTTTTCATTACCTCTATAAATCAAATGTTTTTTTAACAGAAGGTGAATTTTTTCTGCGAGAAATGCTCTCATCATTCGTTCTTGCCTAATTTTACGAACAACTTGCGTTAAACGTTTCTCGCTCCAAGAATCCAAAAATTGAACGTCATTTTTTTGAACAATGAGATAATACTTTTTATTCTGAATTCGAATCCAAGGAAAAGCACTTGAAACACTCCATTGGGCGTCAGATAAAACTTTTCCTTTTTTCCAATTTTCTTGTTTTTCTAATATTTTTTTCCAATCATCAAAATGAGTTTCATGAATCTGAATTTTCGCTTCAATGCCTTTTTGTTCCAAAAAAGAAAAAAGAATTTTTTCTCTAATTATCGGAAATCGAGATTTCTCTACAAGACTTATAACTGAAAAGAGATCTTTATGATTTAACGAGATCACCCTACCTAAAAGAGATTGGTATTCTTCCTTATAGCGTGTTTTTTCTAAAAAAAGTAAATTTGAAGAAATTTGACTTTCTATAACTGAGGGTATCTCTACCAATTTTGTTTTTAAAACAGGAATAGACTTTATTTTTAAAACCTCCTTTTTTATTTTCATTTCTTCTTTAGAATCTAATCGACTCACTTCATCTAAATGAATGGTTTGTCCCCACTCCCAAGCTTGTAAATACTTTTTCCAATATTCTTTTCTTATTTCACCGCTATAAACACGCTGTAACTTGACTCGAACCTGTTTTTTAAAAACCTCAAATTCCTCAGGAAGCGTTTCAATTTTAATTGAAAAAGCTGGAATCGATCTCTGTTTCGAAAACTTTCTTCCAGAAAAAGAGAATATTTTTTTCTTATTTTCTTTTTTAAAGAGGGAATATGCCTCTAAATTTGAAACACCAATCCTATTGACAGAGTTTAAAACCAACGAACGAATAACCAAGTCAATCCAGACTGTCGGAACCTCTAAATCCTCTCCAGAACGGAGAGCAATTCCATCTAAAATCATTCTTATCGCGTCTCTGGCAAATACCTTTTGTTCAAATTGAAAAGCGGAGTCTGAAACTTCAAAACTCACTTCTGTTGCACGTCCAAAAACACTAAAAATAAAAAAAGAACAAAAAACCAAGAGCCTCATGAGAAAATGAGACTCGCTCACAAGTCGTCTCGCGTCAATTATTTAAAAAATCAACGCACCCCCCATTCCCAACGAATCCCAGTTCCTCCGCCCCACTTATACAAGGTATCGTAATGAAAGAACAATTTAACTCCAATCGCACCTTCATCCCAAAAACGAAAGACTCTCATCGCTAAAAAAGGTTCAAATTGAAACGATCGAACCCTTGATTGTGGGTTTAATCCCCAAAGAAAAGAATCCACAGTCAACCCCAACCCTAGTGCATTCATCAACCATTCACTGATTTCTAAACCCAATCCCATCATTGAGCGAGACACAGGACCAACAACCGTGTGTACTCCGCTTAAATGAGCTCCCAAAAGGAGCCCTTTTTGTTGAAAAAACTTTCCGTTCACTCCAAACTTCCACTGAAAAACAGCTCCGTAACCTGGAACTTGTGTACTCGGATAAGTTGATGCATACGACAATTCTGAATCCAACCGAGGAATCCAGTCCATCGCTTTCGTTTGATCTCCAACAAAAATAAGTAAAATAAACAAAAACAAAAAGTTAAAGACTCTCATTCATTACCTCTGTTTTACTAAAATAGTCATGAAAACTGTGTTGAGGATCAACCACCCACCAAATCCAAAGAAAGAAAAAAGAAAAAATTCTCAAGCAAAATCTCAAAACGAATTGACCTGCAGAAAAAGGATAAGGAACACTGATTCTAAGGCCCATCCACTTTTTTCCAATAGTCTCCTTACGAAGAAGGAAAAAAAATGAGTCATAAATCAGCCAAAGGATAAGGAACTCTAACAATGCCCATAGTTGATCCCACCCACTTCCTTGAAAAACTGGAAATTTATCCCACAATGGCTTTACTAAAGCCAATAGGGTCATCAGTAAAAAAACACCCACTAAATCAATAAGTAACGCTAATAATCGACGAACTCTAAACATATCTCCTCTCATATCACAAAACACGACCTTCAACCTTGCAGACCCGCCCTCAAAACGCTAGAAAGTGGTTATGAATAACTTAAGTCGTCCTCTCGAAGGAAAAAAAGCGTTAATTTTTGGTGTAGCTAATGAAAGAAGTTTAGCTTGGGGAATTGCCCAACAACTGAAGGAGGCTGGTGCTGAAATTGCTTTAACCTATTTAGGAGAATCAATGGAAAGGCGAGTTCGTCCTTTAGGAGAAAAACTCGAAGCAACTCTGATTGAGCCTTGTGATGTCCAAAATGAAAAAGACCTTGATGCACTTTTTTCTAAAGTTCAGTCACATTGGGGCACAGTTGATATTCTTATCCATTCAATTGCTTTTGCTCAAAAAGAAGAACTCGAAGGAAGATTCATTGATACTACTGCTAAAGGCTTTGGACTTGCTCTACAAGTAAGTGCATATTCTTTAGTGGAACTCAGTCGAAGATGTGAGCCCTTGATGCCAAACGGAAGTCGAATTCTGACCTTAAGTTATCTTGGTGCTGAAAAAGTGGTCCCAAACTATAATGTTATGGGAGTCGCAAAAGCAGCTCTTGAAGCCAGCGTAAGATACCTTGCATCAGACCTCGGTGAAAAGAAAATCACCGTAAATGCCATTTCAGCTGGACCCGTTAAAACACTCGCAGCTGTCGGAATCAGAGACTTTAGAAAAATGCTTTCTGAGGCGAAAGAGAAAACACCCCTAAAAGAAACGATTGAACCTGAAGATGTCGGTGCGCTTGCTTCTTTTTTATGTGGTCCTGGAGGAAAAAGAATTACAGGTACAACTCTCTATGTAGACTCAGGTGCCCATATCATGGGAGCATAGTCTTATGAGTTCAGACTGGAGATCTAAAAATAAGGCAGAATTACATCGACACCTGGACGTCTCTATTCGTCCGAGCACTCTTCTTGAACTCACCCAAAACTTAGGCTTAGAGTCTCAATCCACTTCTCTGGAAGCTTTTAAAAAAAAATGGATTTTAACAAAGCCATTAAAAAGTTTAGATGAAGTCATTGATGCATTTACAATCTTTCAAAAGGTTCAAAATAATTCAGAGATTCTTGAAAGAGTTGCATATGAAGTGGTTCAAGAAGCTTCTGAAGAGGGAACAACGCTTCTCGAACTCAGATTCTCGCCTAGCTTTGTAACTCAATACAGCTCACTTTCATGGAAAGAGGCCACTGACGCTTATCTAAGAGGAATTGAAAAAGCGAAAACAAAATTTCCAAAAACGAAAGTAGGTCTCATCTGTATTGCAACCCGAGAATTTGGGATTGATTCAGTCGCTGAAACTGCTGAATTCTATTTAAAAAACTTGTCTTCTTTCATAGGTTTTGATCTTGCCGGATCTGAGATTCACTACCCATGCAAAATGTTTGAATCTGCTTTTACAGACCTAAAAAAAGAAAAGAAAAATAACCCTAAAATTCATATTACTATTCACGCAGGAGAAGTTACTGATTCTCAAAACATATGGGAAGCGATTGAGTATTTAGGTGCAGAAAGAATTGGACATGGAATTCATGCTCTCGACGACAAAAGCCTGATTGAGTACCTCATCAAAAACAAAATTCACCTTGAAGTGTGCCCTCTGAGTAATTGGCTCACACAAGCAGTCTCAGATCTCCAAGAACACCCATTGCCTAGCCTTTTAGAAAAAGGGGTATCCGTTGGCATTAATACAGACGATCCAGGACTTTTTGGGAATAGCATGCTCAGCGAAATTGATCTCTGTCAAAACACATTAAAAATGTCTATTTCACAAATAGATCAATGTTTGACCAATGCGATTCATTCTACTTTTTTGCCCCAGTAGTTTTTTTGTAAATAACTAAAAAAGTATTGCCAGCGAGTGTCCAGAGCGATATTTGGAGGTCCGCATCACGGGCACTGTGCTTCTCCCCCCATTTGAAGTTGATCCCGTGATCGTAAGGGTGAGATGTAAAATTACATCTCACCCTATATTTTTCAAATATTTTTCAAAAAAAGCAGATCCACTCGTTAACTGTTAACAAAAAAATAAGGAACCAAGCCTCTAAAGGAATCCTATCTATATTTGAGTTATAGCGAGATCACCGGATCGGATTTCTTCGGTGGTGAAATCCCACCCCAATAGTTCTCAGGCTCACAGTCACCTTTAAAATAAGACTCACAAAACCGGTAAATATGATTGAATTCAAAAATCCCAAAACACTTTTAATGCATCAATTGCAGGTTGACCAATTAGAAACACGGGAATCGCGACTATTCCCAAAAAATAAAAAATCATAATCAAAAAGCGATTCCACAACTTATAAATCCAACGACTTTCAGCAATTCGAGAAAACCTCCATGCTCTGAGAATAATAATAAAAAGCAACCAAACCCCCTCTACGACAAAAACACTTTGTCGATTTGGATGCTCCCAAATGCTCTGAAGAGCTTGATGAAGTTTTGGGTTTTGGAAAACCTCCATATATTTTTGAATAAATGGATTATTTAAAAGAGCTTTCGCTTTTTTCATATTTTCCGTCAAAGGAACGTCGTTTTCAGAATTTTCACTCTTGAGTTGTAAAGCTTCATAAAACTTCTGTTTTTGAACTCTCTCTTTTTTTAATTCATTGATATCGGACTCCAACTGACGAGAATCTGACTGTGTTCTCCCAAAAGTTGGATTGCCTGCTACAAAAGTCAAAATACTTACAGTTAAAATCGTTTTTCTCATAGAAATAGCTTAAACGTTTTCAATTAAGCGTTAAAATAAAAAAGAATGAAATTTTTCCAGCTTACTTTTTTTTATCTTTTAAGTTCTTGTATTTTTATACAAATCAGCTTTTCAGAAGAAGCTCTTCTGCGTTTTGAAGGTTTTCCTGAGGTAAGTTTCTATCAACTTCAAATCAGCCAAGACCGAAGATATAAAAAAATAATTAAAAATATAAAAATTCAAAACCCAAACCGGGTTTTAAACTTTCCAGAAAACTGGATTCGTAAAAAAGCTTATTTTCGAGTAAGAGGAGTTTTCCAAGACCGCTCTGTGACGGGATGGTTTCCTATTTATAAAATAAACTGGAAGAATCCAAAAATAGAAAAAAGAATTATTATCTCAAAAAGTGATAATGGAGAAAAAGAAATCGAATGGGATGAAATCAAATCAGCGAAAGGAAATCCCGTAGAATACGAAATCACACTCAAAGAGTATCACTCCAAAAAAACAATTTCCAAAAGTAAAATTATTGGAAACTCGTATGTGTTTCCTAAGTTACCTGGAGGTGATTATACTTTTGAAATTCAAATTTTAGGAGCTCCTCAATTAGGAACCGTCAAAATAGGCTCTACAAAACCTACAATGTCACTTCTCGAAGTTGAAGCCATTGATTGGGACCCTCAATCCGAAAAAAAACAAAATGAGAAAAAAACACTTCTTCACTTAATGGACAACTTTAACTCCGGTTTAAATTTATACAATGAATTAGAAACAATCATTTCTAAAGGACAAAATAAAATTCAACTTGATGAAATCATCCAACTGAATTGGGAATCTGGGTTTCAGTTTCAATTTAATTTACCTTTTATCTTACTTGATTCAAATGGTTCAAATAAAGCTCCAAGACTCGGTGGAAACAGTTATCCACAGTTCTCTTTCGGTTACCGAGTAATCGGAAATCCTCATCACTATGCAGGGATCAAACTAGGATATCAAACAACTATTGATACTACGGGAAAAAGTGCTCAAGTTAGTAATCGTGTTTATTCTTCACTTCTTGGAAGAATTTCTTTTAATAAAATTTCATTTGACCTTACTGCTACTGGAGGGACAGGGTTTAGAACATCTTCATCTATAAATGGAACTCATACAGAAATAGATACGAAATTCTACTTGGAATCTTCTCTCTTTGCACATTATGAAGTTTACGATTTTTTAAGAATTGGTGGCTTTGTCTCATGGACCCAAACACCTGCGCAGGTTTTTTATTCTCAAAATACTTCTTCCCAGATCGATGGAAAAAATCTTATTTTTATTGCTCCTCGTGCTCACTATCAAATTAAAGAGTGGCTTCAAGTCTATGCATATTTTGGCCCAACTTTTGGTGATGAGCAAAGTATTCTCAGTGGTCGTTTCGGATGTGCTCTTAACTTTTAAGCCGCTTTTACACAATTCCGTCCAGATTTTTTAGCTTGATAAAGAGCTTCATCCGCTACTTTGATGAGTCGAGTTGCATCAAAACCTTCCTTGTTCGATGATGCCACTCCAACACTCAACGTACACTTCCACTCTACATTCGCTTGAGGTTTGCCTTGGCTATCCATTACTGGACCATGAAGTCGCTCCGCTCCGCGCCGTATAAACTCTGCAACTCCTAACATCTCCGCATCAGTTCCACGCATTGCCACGACAAACTCTTCTCCCCCATATCTTCCACTCATACAGTTTGGGGATTCAAACTGTTTTAACAGCTCCGCTACTTTCCGAATGACTTCGTCACCGGTTGGATGTCCATGCTGATCATTTAAAACCTTAAAGTAATCAATATCAATCATTAAAACACCCAGACTCTCTCCGAGAGTACGACACTCTTCCATGAGTTTTTCGTACTTTCGAAAAAAAGAATTCCGTCTCAGAAGCCCCGTTAAATCGTCGTAATCTAACGAAGCTTCTAACTTATGAAGGACTCGAAGGACTCCTGAATAACTTTTTTCGAGGGCATTTACTTCACCAGTTAAGTGTGAGAGGAGGTGGGCGATACCCTCAATTTGTTCTTCAATTGGCTTTCGGTTCATGGTGTCCTCCAGACGGATTTCCCAGAAATGAGCACGTTCATTTCACAGAAGCTATTTAGAGCAATCTCGGTGCCAACAAAAATAGATCTCATTCTCATAGGTTAGCAACAAGGCGTCTATACCGACGAAGGTCTTAAGAGACACATTGTGGTGATTTGACCAAAAAAAACCCCCTTCTTTCTAAAAAAAGAAGAGGGTAAAAAGGATTCTCTTAAAACAGAGTTAAGCTACTTTTCTAAACTCCTGAGCCTTAATTTCATGCCTTCGAAGAAGTCGTAAAAAATTACTTCGATCAATTTTAGCTTCTCGAGCAGCAGCGGAAACATTTCCATGATGACGTTGAAGAGCATTAATTAAATACTCTCGCTCAAAGGCATCTGACCACTTTTTCTTCAAAGCCATATAACCATCAATTCCTTGATTCCCTTGAAATTCATAAGGAGATGCGGGAGATGAAGTTAAGCTTTCCACCTGAGAAGGCCGTGAAGCTTTTGGTAAATTCAATGAACTTTCCGGCACCACTCCATTTCCTTGCCAAATTAACGCAGTTCGTTCGACTAAATTTAAAAGTTCTCGAACATTACCAGGCCACGCATACTCTCGAATTGCATTTTCAGCATCAGGAGTAAATCCAGAAAAAGTCTTTCCTCTTTGACGAAACGCTCTTTCAAAGAACTGTCTGGCCATTTCTACTGCATCACCCTTTCTTTCACGAAGTGGAGGAACCTCTATAACAACTCTAGAAATTCTATGATAGAGATCTTCTCTAAACTTTCCTTCAGAAACCATTTTCTTCAAATTCTGATGGGTAGCTGTAACAACACGAACATCTGCTTCTAAATCAACTGTCCCACCAACTCTCCTGAAGACTTTCTCTTGTAAAACCCTAAGGAGCCTGGCTTGTAATTTAATATCCATTTCACCTAACTCATCTAAGAATAAAGTTCCTCCCTTAGAAATCTCAAAAAGCCCTCTCTTTAAAGTATTTGCTCCAGTAAACGCACCTTTTTCGTGACCAAAAAGCTCACTCTCTAAAAGTTGTTCATTAAAATTTGCACAGTTTACTGCCACCCAAGGTCCTTTTCCTCTTCGAGACCCCGCATGAATCATTCGAGCAATTCCTTCTTTACCGGTACCACTTTCTCCTGTGATGGTAACTGTGGGTTCTTCTGCGTCACCTCTCATAGATTCTCGACGCAAAACGCTTAACCACTCATTTACTTTTTCCATGGCAGAAGATTGAGAGACAAACCAATATTGATCTTCAGGTTTCCCTTCAATTCTTTCAATTCTTGCTTCCAATCGATCGACCAAATCAGAGTTTTCTGATTCAAGTTGAACTTCTCTAATTGAACGAGCAACAGTATGAGTAAGCTCATCTAAATCAAAAGGTTTTTCAAGATAATCGGTGGCTCCACTTCTCAAAGCTTGAATTGCTAATTCTTTTTCTCCATGTCCTGTGATCATAATGACTCTTAACAATGGATTGTATTGCTTTGCCCATTTCATTAAATCAAAGCCATCTCTTCCAGGCATTCTAATATCAGTAATCATCGTACTGATAGGAACTCCTTTTTTAAATTCAACTTCTGCTTCTTCCGCATTTGAAGCTACGACGACATCGTAATTTTCTCGAGTTAATCTTGAATTTAATAATTTTCTAATTGTTTCTTCATCATCAACAATCAATACTCTTGGTTTCATTCTTCCCCCTTTTTTTAAGCCATTTCTCTAAAGTCTATTGGTATTTTAATAATAAATTCGGTACCTTTTCCGACTGCACTTTCAACTACAATAGATCCATTAATCTTATTTAAAATCCCGTAACTGATACTCATCCCCAACCCCATTCCTTTACCTACATCCTTAGTTGTAAAAAATGGATTAAAGAGTTTAGACTGAGTTCTTTCATTCATTCCGCAGCCGTTATCTTTAAATCGAACTTCAACAAAATCACCACTCATTTGGGTTGAGATTTCAATACAACCAGACTCTTGCAGTGAAGACTCCATTGCATCTCTTGCATTCGCAGATAAATTAATAAAAACTTGCTCCAACTGAAGTGGATTTGCATAGACAGTTGCTATTTTCCCGTAATTTTTTTTAACTTTAATCCCTCGAGAAAAAAACTGTCTCTCCATCATCTTTAATGCTTCATCGATTGCTTCATGAACATCTGTTTTTTCATGTTTCTCAACCGATTTACGAGTAAAAACTCTCAAATGCTGGATGATACTTGCCATTTTGTCTGAATTTGAAACGATTTCTTTTAAAAAATAAGAAATTTCTCCATCATACTGAGGTAAGGGAGAGAGTACTGCTTGTAGTTCTTGAGCATATCCTCTAATTCCTTGCAAAGGTTGATTTAACTCATGAGCAATTCCTGTTGCTAACTCTCCAAGAGCTGCCATTTTTCCTGCTTGAACAAGTGAATCTTGCGTACCTTTAAGTTCTGCATTAATTTTTTCTAATCTAAAATAAGCATTCTTAAGTTCTGCATGCTTTGTAATTAACTCTCTTTCCATTGCTTTTTTTTCCGTAACGTCACGAATCAATACAATAGATAGCGGATTTTTTTCTTCTCCAACGACTCGAATACTTAATTCAACCAAACGAACGTAGTGATCTTTTCTTAAAATTGCTATATCTTCA
>PBMP01000105.1 GCA_002722705.1 Pseudobdellovibrionaceae bacterium
CTTCGTGTTTATAGGTTATTTTTTTTTGATAGAGATCGAAAGAGAGTGGACCGTTTTCAAAAAATCGAGTTTTTCTTTCTCGATATGCTTGATTGAGACGTTTGTTCATTCGTAGTTTGAGTTCTTCAAGACGAATGGGTTTTGGAATATAATCTTCTGCACCGAGCTGTAGTCCTTCAACTCGATCATCTTCACTGTTTCTAGCTGAAAGAATGAGAACAGGGGTGTCTGAGATCAGTTCTGAATTGAGTATCTTTTTATAAAAATCAAAACCATTGCCATCAGGTAAATTAATGTCGAGCAGCATGATGTGATAGTGTTTTTCTCTGAGTTTTTTTTCTGCTTCTTCGAGTCGATGGACCATCTCAACTTCATAGGATCCTGCTAAATACTCTGAAACTGCCCAGCAGAAATTTGTTTCGTCTTCAACCATTAGGACTTGTGGGATTTTTTTCATAACAATGACTTATCGGTCATTGCAGTGAAGAATTGAGTACAAAATAAGAAAGGATTAAAAAGGAAAAAGAAAAAAACAACAATAATATTAGTAATTTAGATTGAAAAACAGGGGCAAGGTGGGTTTTTTATTAAGTTTGCTATGCATCATGAGATCATAGGGGAACGAATAAGGTGGGACGTATGCATGACATTATTCATCAAAATTTTTCAGACAAATGGAATCCAAGCTTACCTCTTCTCTATGAGATATATGTCCTTATTGGAGTTACCCAGGTTGACTATCTCCATTTTTTGCTTTTTTAACCAATCGTTTTAACTCAGTATTTCAATTGAAATCGAACTGAAATCGTCTAAAGTCACCTTTCTATATTGAATTGAAAGGAAAACATTGTGCAGTTTCGTAGAGATGGTTTCAGAATAATGAACTTAGGTAAATTTAGCTGGATCTTTCTAGCCCTTGTGATTCAGGTCGTTACTGCTTTTTACTCGAATGGGTATAATCATCCAGATGAACATTTTCAGGTACTTGAACCTGCTTATGGAATTGTCTTTGATGATTGGGTCGCTTCTTGGGAGTGGGAACGTGGAATACGATCTTATATTCTGCCCGTGGTTTTTTCTTGGGGCATTCGTGTTTTCAAAGCAATCGGATTTGATGATCCTTCAATGTGGAGTTTCTTTTTTCGTTTGATTTTGGGAATTCAATTTTTAAGCGTATTTTTTATTTTTGATCGATGGGGAAAAAAAATTCAAAATCCGAGTGCATCTCTTTGGATGTTTTATTTTTTAATCGGCAATTGGGTCTTTCATTACTTTACGGTAAGAACACTGACTGGATCCATTGTGATGCCTTGGGTGGTACTTGGAAGTTATCTTTCTGTTTTTTTAGAAAATAAAAACCCAAAAAAAGCTTTTTTTTTAGGACTCCTTTGTGGAGGTCTTTTTCTTATTAGGTTTCAGATGGCTTTGTTTGGCGTTGGCTTTTTTATTTTAATGCTAATAAAAAAACAGTATCGAAATCTGCTTCCATTTTGTTTAGGGGTAAGCCTTTGCCTTGTTCTGTTAGGTGCGGTGGATGTAATGACTTGGGGAACTCCTTTTCATTCAATGATCGAATATTTTAAATTTAATATTCTGGAAAAAGGCGCTTCCCAATTTGGAGAAGATCCTTGGCATCGATATATAACTGCTCTATCTCGATTTTTTACTGCTCCTATAGCAGTATTGTCTATCATTTTTGTTTTTTACGCAGGTTTTAAAAAGAGGAAAGAAAGCTTATCCATTATTATTGGTATGCTTCCTTTTTTAATCATTCATCATCTCATTGCTCATAAAGAAGATCGATTTTTACTTCCGGTTTTACCTCTTTGGATATGGCTTGCATGTATAGGATGGACGGGTTGGAAAAAGACTCTTTCAGAGAAAAAAGAAAGAGTCGCTGTTGTTTTTGGAATCGGATTGTGTGGAATCTCTTTTTTGTATGGAGCATTCCATCATCAGTGGAAGTGGCAAGGAGACTTTTCTGATTTGTATCGATGGTTAGGTACCGATGATCGTGTCACAGGAGTGGCTCAGACCGGAAAAACTTTAACTTATGGAGGAGGAAACTATTATTTTCATAAGAGAGCTCCTTTGGTTTATCTGGAAAAAGAAGACTTTGATTTTAAATCAGTGATTGATCAAAAAATTAATACCTTTATTATTTATGATGATTCTTGGGTGATTTCAAAATTTAAAGAAAAAGGAATTTCTTGTAATCTCCTTGATCCAAAAAAATCAAGACAAGTTTATCTCTGCGATTATTGATTTTTCAGTCTTGCTTTAGGAAGAACCAACGTAATTGTTGTTCCTTCGTTAATTTTACTTCGAATTGAGGCAGTTCCTTTATGAAGAATTGCAATGTGTTTTACAATGGAGAGGCCGAGTCCAGTTCCTCCCACTTTTCTACTACGAGCTTTATCGACTCTATAAAATCTTTCAAAAATTCGAGGAAGATGTTCTTCTGGAATTCCAACTCCTTCATCGCTTACGTCGATGCGGATCGAATTTTCTTGTGAAGTTACAGTTACTTTTATTTGAGAATGACTTTCACTATATTTAATAGCATTATCTACTAAATTTACGATCGCTTGCTCTAAAAGTTGAGGTTCCATCAATAATTGAATTGATTCATCACAATGTAGTTGAATTTCAATTTCACTTTTTTTAGCTTTGGGTTTGAGAACTTCAATTGCAGAATTCAGAACTGGAGCAAGAGGAGTTTGAGTAAAAGTAATTGATTTGTCTTCCTGTTTTTTTTCAATTTTAGAGAGCATTAAAAGGTCATTGACAATTGCGGTAAGTCTGTGTGTTTGCCTTGAGATAATTTGATAAAATTTCTTTTGTTCTTCTTCTGAAACCTCTCCTTCCTGAAGGGTTTCGATAAAACCACCAATAGATGTTAATGGGGTTCTTAGCTCATGGGATACGTTAGCAACGAAGTCTTTTCTCATTTGTTCAAATTGATTCATTCGATCAATTCGAGCTTCAAGTTCGTCTGCCATATTATTAAAAGAGCGCGCCAGATGAAAAAGTTCCTTAGGGCCAGAAATATTTTCTAGATCCATTCGGGAAGAAAGGTCTCCATGAGTTAAATTAAAAACCCGAAGTCTAAGGTCCCTCAGAGGATTTGAGAATTTTCGGGATAAGATAATACTGAAAGTAGAAACCAGGATAAGAACGACTAGGCTTGCAATACCTAGTTGGATAAAGATATTCATTGATGTCGCTCGAATAGATTCCAGAGGTTGAGCTGCTCGAATCACTCCATAAATTTTTCCTGGACCGGAAACACGAACCGCTACATAGATAAGTGTTTGACCTAATGTTTTACTGAATCGAACGGCTTCACCGTACCCTGTTTTTAAAGCCGATTGCCATTCGGGTCTATTTTTATGAGAATCCATTTCGCTGGGACTACGTTTAGAGTCAGCTAGTACGTCTCCTGTAGCAGAAAGGTAAGTCATTCGCGTATGGGTTGATTGACCAAGAAGACTTGCATGGTCTTGTAGAAAATTTTTTTCTCTTCTCAAAAATTTATTTTTAAGTTGGCTTTCGGAGATTGATGCATACGAAAGAAGCTTTTTTTTTGTTTGTTCTAAATGAAATCTTTGCAGACCAAAGTAGGTGAGTGTAGTCATTGTACCGAGAACAATGACGGTTAAAAAAAGATAGTTAAAATAGAGTTGCCAAAATAAAGGTCGCCTTTTTTTCATGAATTAAGCTCTTTAAAGCGATAGCCGACTCCTCGAACGGTTTCGATACAATCACCGAGTTCACCCAGTTTTCTTCTAAGACCTACCATTTGAACATCAACAGCTCGGTCAGTCACTGCATAATGATCACCTTGAACGGCTTTAACTAACTGTGAGCGTGTAAAGACCCATCCTGGATGTGAAGCAAGAAATTGAAGGACGTCGAATTCAGTTCGAGTGAGTTCAATGGGTTTTCCAAGGACTTCAACTTTTCGTTTTCCTGCATGCATTGAAATACCAGCAACATCCAAAGTTGAAGCAACATGTCTTTTTTTAGGATTTCTTCGTAAGACAGCATCAACTCGAGCGACTAAAACTTTTGGACTAAAAGGTTTTGAAATATAATCATCAGCACCCATTTCTAATCCTTTTACAATGTCTTCTTCTTCTCCTTTGGCTGTTACCATCACAACGGGGAGGTCTTTGGTTTTCTCACTCGATTTTATTTCTTTGCAAATTGTTAAACCATCTTTTCCTGGTAGCATTAGATCAAGAAGGACAAGGTCTGGAAGGTGATTTTGAATAGCTGAAAGCCCAGATTCACCAGATTCAAATTTATGAATGGTGTGTCCATGTTTCTTTAAGTGAAACTCCATTAGTTCTGCGATATCTGCTTCATCTTCAATAATCACGAGTTCTTTTGATTGATTCATAATGGTCCTCTTTTCTAAAGGTGTACCAAAAAACTCTATCCCTTTCACGTTAGAACCCCGTTAGCACGTGTGGTTTTGAATCTTTTTGGGTCTCTAGCGTGAGAGTATTTTTGTCATGTTTAAATTTCAAATCAAATTTTTATAGTCGATTAAAAAAGTTTTTCCATAGAGGATGGGTTGTCTAAATTTACAAAAGAGTTTCGGGTTCTTGCGCGAACTTCACCATTGGGTTAAGACGGCATCTATGACTGAAAAAGTAAAACATCCTGGTGGCCTCTATGTCTTGTTCTTCACAGAAATGTGGGAGCGCTTTAGTTATTATGGAATGAGAGCACTGCTTGTGCTCTATATGGTAAATCAAATGAAGTATGCAGATACTGATGCTTATGGAATCTACGCTGCATATGGTGCTTTGGTTTATGCTTCTCCCTTCTTTGGAGGCATGATTGCTGACCGAATTCTTGGATATAAAAAATCAATTATTTGGGGTGGGATTTTGATGGCTTTTGGTCATTTTATGATGGCTTTTGAGAATCCAATGAGTTTTTACACCGCTCTTGCTCTTCTTTGTGTGGGGAATGGTTTTTTTAAACCTAATATTTCAAGTTTAGTGGGCCAGCTCTATGATGATGGGGATTCTCGAAGGGATGCGGGATTTACGATTTTCTATATGGGGATTAATTTAGGAGCGATGTTCTCTCCTTTGCTTTGTGGGTATATTGGCGAGACTTATGGATGGCATTATGGATTTAGTCTTGCTGGAATTGGAATGCTTGCAGGATTAACTCAATTTAGCATGGGGCAAAAACACTTAGATGGAAAAGGACTTCCTCCTTCAGAGGAAGCTTTAAAGGGCAAATGTTTAGGACCTCTTTCTCGGCAACATGCAGTTTATTTAGGAACTTTATTTGCGATTCCAACGTTCGCCTATTTGATTATTAATAATGCAAAAGTGGGAACGATATTGGTGATTCTTGGAATTGCGATTTTGGGATGGACATTCTTTGAAGCTTTTAAGCGGGATGTAGCCAGTCGAGATCGATTGCTTGTTCTTGTTTTATTGATGTTCTTTCATACAGTCTTTTGGGCATTTTTTGAGCAAGCCGGAAGCTCTTTAACTTTGTTTGCAGACCGAAATGTAGATCGAATGATTTTTGGATGGCATATGCCGGCTTCAATGACACAAGTATTTAATCCATTCTTTATTATTACTTTGGGGTCCGCATTTGTTTGGTTGTGGTCTTTTCTTGAAAGAAAAGGGCTTCAGCCCTCAGTTCCAATGAAATTTTCACTTGCGATTTTGCAAGTAGGACTTGGATTCGGGGCTTTAGTGATGGGAGCGAAGCTCGCTGGGGAAGATTCACTTGCAGCACTTCCATTCCTTGTTTTAGCTTATCTTCTCCATACCACTGGAGAACTTTGTATTTCTCCTATTGGCCTTTCGGCAGTGACTAAGCTTGCTCCAAAAGAAATTGTGGGAGCCATGATGGGAACTTGGTTTTTAAGTATTTCGTTTTCTCACTATGCTGCAGGTGCAATTGCAAAATTGACTCAGGTGAGTCAATCAGTAACGGGAGAGGCAGTTTCTGCAGCGGAGACGTTAGTTGTTTACTCTGATGTTTTTGAAAAGATTTTATTTGCTTCGACAGGACTTGCTGTTCTTGCATTTGTTCTTGTTCCATTTTCTAAAAAGATGATGCATGGAGTAGAGTAGGAACTGAATTCATTTATTGATAGAAAAAAGAGGTCAATGTTGACCTCTTTTTTTTTGCCATAAAATGTTTCGTAACGAAAATACTGTTCTTTACAGATAAAAGAGTGAAGAGCAGCTGAGTTCTTTTCCTTTTTTAAAATGATCTAAGTTATTTTTGAGTTCGAGTAACTCTCTATCAAAGCTGGTTAAGAGGTATTTTTTTTCTTTTAGATCAATGATTTTTGAAAGCTTTTGTTGAAGAGAGAGGATTGACCATACCAACTGTTGAAGTTGATGAGGGAGGGTGCTTGCCGTTGCTTTACTAGAAAGGGCTTCGCTTTGAAGTGTAAAACTTACTTTTCTTCTCATTTTCTCAATTCTTGCAGCTCTCATCGTAAGTTGAAATTTTTCAGAGAGAGAAAGTTCTTTTTCTTTTAATTTAGACTGTAAAAGTAAAGAAATCGTTTCTAATGTGACTTGGATTTCAGATATTTTTTGAATTCTAAGTGGCAGTAGAGATGTATTAAAGATTTGAGCCACATCTCTTTCTAAAAAATTCACTTCAGTAGACATTCGTCTTGAAATGATCTTTTGATTTGAAGACGAATAATCCTCTGGATGAAATAAAAATTGAATGAGATTTTTAAAATCAACTTTCCTTAAGTTTGAAGCTCCAGAGATTTCAAATCCAAAATCTTTAGGAATAGCTGCTGAGAGGAAGTGAGTAAATTTCGCATTTTGAGAATCATGATAAGAGATGATCTTTTTTATTTTATGCGCAATTTTTTTTGTTTGATGAAGGCTGCGAAAAGCATTGATTGGAATTTTTAACTTTTCAGTGGATGATGAAGAATAACTCAAAATAGATTTTAAAAAATCTACGACCTCAAGTCCTTGTTTGAACTTTGCAAAATAATAAACTTGAGAAATTAGACAAAATGCCGCGACTGGACCTAAAAACATATGCTCTACGGTCTCGCTGACCGCAGTCCAAATAGGCCAACTTACGACAAGGAGGGTAATTCCAGTAATTCCCCACTCAACATAGGTCTGAGTGAGATAAGTCATACTGATTTCAACAGCAGATTTTACCCAGAACTTTGTCTGATGTTTTCCGTTTTGATACAGGTCATTGAGCGTTTTGAGTCGTTCTTTACCAAAAAGTGTGAATCGAATGAAGTCTCCTATTTTTTTGGGTGCTTTTAAGAATAGAAAAGAAAAAAAACGACTCAAAAATCCATGAAACATTTGAAAAGCTGCAATGGATCGTTCTTTGAGAAGATGTGGTTTTTTTCTATAAAGGGCTTCTTGAAGAGAAAGGGCTTCTTTGCAATGAGCTCCGCAAGTGGTCGTGGAGTGATCTTCAAGCGCGTATAAAAAAGCATCTTCAAGTGACCGTAGGAGTTCTGTTCGTCTGAGAGTTTGAAGATTTCCTTTACTATCTCTGTAAGAAATTTCTAAGTCTTTTTGTTCCTCAGAAGAAGATTGGAGCCACCCACCATAGTTTTGAAAAAAGGTTTCAATGACTTGATGAGAAAACTCGAGTGAAGAGGGGGATTCGTGCGTTTCCCCATTCAAAGAGAAAATCATTAATACTGCGATCACAATCGGTCTAAATGAAAAAAGATTTGGTTTCATCGTGGAGGAGGAAATAGCTAATTTTTTAGAATAAATCAATATATAAACACATGTGGATATATTATGAGCAAAAAGCGTCTATTTAGTAGTTGATTTTTTTTATTTGGTTTAATTTTGTTTAGAAATCTAATGAGTTTCATCGAAAACCGGAGTATGAAAGACGGGTGAACCCCTTTCAGAAAAAAGAACCTCTTGAGGAAAAACAAATTGAAAACCGATTTCGTCTTGCTTTGTTGACGATCGTTGCAATTGGGGTCGTTTTTCAGGCTTTGATTGGGTTTAGCCATCTCACTCAAGGTTTTTTTCTCTCTTTAGGGCTTTTGGCTTTTTTTTTTCTACAGATCAAATTTCCAAATACCTATGCGGTTAAACTAGGGATTGCGATTGGGGTGTGTTTGTCTGTCGGAACGCACTACCTCCTTGCAGGAGATGTGATTCGTGCACTCAATTTAGAGACTCGTGATTATCTTTTATTTCAGAGTGATCAGTTCCTTTTAGGGTGGTTGTTTCCAGACGGACAGCTTGCGCTTGCTTTAGATCAGAGTACGATTTTGAATCCGGAGACTTTTTATGGAAAAACACTGATTGATTTTTTCTCTCTTGTTTATATTAGTTTTTTTGTGTGGGGAGTCGGGTTGGTTTTGTATTTATTAGCCCAACTTTACTGGACTCATCATTCTTTTTATTGGAAAAATCTTCGTAGGCTTCTTACCGGGTGGGGTGGAGTCTATATTATTAATTTTGTTTTTTATGTTTGTGTTCCAGCAATCGGACCTCGGTATTATCGAATGGATCTTTATCAGCACTCAATGGACGGGTGGGGAATTTCAGGAGTCATTCAGCACATGATTCGAGTGGGACAAGATACCCCATGGGATTGTTTTCCGAGTGGGCATACAGCAATGAGTTGGTTAGTTGCCTTTGCTGCTCTTCAAATGGCGCCAAGATATGGGCGAATAACGCTGGTTGTTGCTGTCTTAATGACTCTTTCAACATTAATTCTTCGGTATCACTATTTTACTGATCTTGTTTTTTCAGTGTTTCTTATTGCTTTAGGGGTATTTTGGGGAGGTTTTTTAAGGAAACCTCAAAATCCAGAAAGATCTCTTTCTGAACGAGATTGATGAGTCTGGTATACGGCATCAAAAATTTCTCGGACAATGACTTTAAGTGCTGTTGCAATCGGAATGGAAATCAACATACCGACTAAGCCGTAGTACTGTTGTCCTAAAATGACAGCTGCAATTAAAATCAGTGGATGAAGATTTACGAGCTTTGCAACGAGAACAGGAAAAATAAATCCCATATCAATGAAGTTTGCAATTCCATAGACAATTAAAACTGGAATAAAAAGGTGAGAGCTTGCCGGATCAAATCCTGCGTATAAAATTCCGGGTGCAGCTCCAATAAAAGGACCGACGTAAGGAAGAATATTAGCTACTCCAGCAAGAAGTGCGAGAACAAAAGCATATTTTGCACCGACAATCCAAAGTCCGATCCCTACAATAAGCCCAACCAGCGTTGCTTCAATAATTTTCGCTCGTACATAGTCAGAGAGGGACCTGAAAATTAAGGTTGTAACCATAAAGGTAGACTCGAAAAAACGATTGGGAACGAGTTCAAAAAACTTCTTTTTAATTCGACGACTGTCATTCAGTAAAACAAAACTAAGAATTGGAACGATAAGCATCCAAGTAAATAAGTCACCGAGGAGGGCAGGTCCATTTGAAATAAACCATTGTCCTGTTTCATTTCCCCATGTAACAATCGAGTCTGTCACTCTAACGGACTCTAAAAATGGATAACTCTCTTTCATCTGAGTTTCAAAATCTTTGAGTTTTAAGACGGCTTCTTCGAAGTATCGAGGAGCTTTTTGAACAAATGATCCCCATTCATCGACAATGGTTTGAGTTGCAATGACTCCTGCAAGAGAAAGAAGACTAAAGATTAAAAAGAAGATTCCTCCAATCGCGAGAGATCGAGGAATTTCTTTTCTTTCTAAAAACTTCACCGACGGAGAAATAACCATAGTAATGACAACCGATAATAGAGTAGGTGTTGAAAGCGCAGGAGTAACAACAAAAACAGCAAGTGTTCCTGTAAGCACAGAAAACATTATTGCTAGCTTAACCATGTCTCTTCTAAAACTTTTATTTGAGTATGCTCTCATTTAGGCTCCACAAAACCGGTTTTTCGCATGAGTGTAATTTTTTCTGTGGTTTCTAAAAGTCTTCTTCCGAGTACGGATGAGAGTTGAAAAAGAATTTTTACTCCCATTTGGGGTTTTCTTTCTAAAATTTCAAGTAAGTCGGGTTTGAAGAACCCTACCAGAGAAGTTTTTCCTTCTGCGGTTGCAGTTGCCGTACGGATATTATTGGGATCTACAAGTGAAAGTTCACCAAAAAAACTTCCTTCATGAAGTTTAGTGATCATTCCCTCTCCAGAAAGTGCTTCGGTTTTGATAACGATGCTTCCTTTTAGAATCATGTACATTCCAAATCCGCGATCCCCTTGGTGAAAGACATCTTCTCCTGGTTGATAAACCCGTTCATAAACAATGTGAGACAGGGTTTTTAGTTCTCTTTGATTGAGAGTACAGAACAAGACATTTTCTTTGAGGGCATCAATAATGGTTTGATTTGATTTTTTCTTTTGAAATAAGTCTTTCCAAAGAAAATGAGGATGCTTGATCATAAGAGCTCATCGGAAGAACCACCGATGAAATCAAGGGTGAGGACTTTTTTGATGCGATGCATTTTGTTTTTTTATGTTACTCTCTGAGTATGGGACTCAATCTTTTAATCGTTGAGGATTTACCTGAATTCTCAGAATGGTTTAAACTGGTTCTGCTTCAAAGATATCCAGGAACTCAGGCACAAACGGCAATCAATCTTTGGGAAGCTGAACAGCTTATGAGCCGAAATCGACCTGATCTGATCTTACTTGATGAAATTGTTGATTCTCAGAAAACATGGGAATTTGCAAAAAACTGTATCGGAGAAGGCTATCGAGTCATTTTTATGACAGGTATGGAGAATTTCGAATCAATACACCAAGAGCTCAATATTCCTCGTTTACCTAAACCCTTGGATGAAAAAGATCCAGAGATCTGGAAGCTTTGGGATGATCAGATTAAAGAAACTAAAAGTTGATTTTTTTTGACCTTTTTTTGGAATAAGCACTAAATAATTGGAATAAAAAGGAGATTTCCTCATTGACGCTCCCCTTGGATCTTGTTAATTAGGGGAACTTGAAAACTTTTATGGATAGGCTCGTTTACTGTTTGAGGTTCGGGCTTTTGAAGTGCCGATTGCAGTAGAAAAGGAATGTGAAATGGCTGTAAAGATTAGACTTTTAAGACAAGGTTCAAAGAAACGACCTGTTTATCAAATTGTTGCTATAGATAGTCAAGACCGAAGAGACGGTCAACCGCTTGAGCGACTTGGGCAATATTTCCCAAAAGCAGAGCTTCCTGCGGATAAAGTAAAGGTAAAAAAAGAAGCAGTTGAGGCATGGATCGCAAAAGGCGCACAAATGTCAGAAACTGTTGGACAACTCCTTAAAATCGCTTCAAAATAATATTAGACCATGTTTGTTTAGTACGGACGGGTCACCTGGTCTTTGAGACCGTGTTTTTTTGGGCAAGTGAAAGCGAATGTCACATTGGGGGGGCCGCGCTCATGGCTGAGTTAAGTGAACTAGGGAAACTAATTGAATATATGGCGAAGATGCTCGTGGACGAGTCGGATGCAGTTGTCGTGAGTGAAATTGCAGGCGAGAATACAACCGTTATTGAGCTTAAAGTTGCTAAGCCTGACTTAGGGAAAATCATAGGAAAACAAGGAAGAACTGCTCGAGCAATACGAACGGTACTTAATGGCGCTTCCACTAAGTTAAGAAAGCGAACTGTTCTTGAAATTGTAGAGTAAGGGGGAAGAGGAATGCTTCATGGAAATTCACATTCTTACGCTTTTTCCTGAGGTTTTATCTCCTTTTTTAAATTCTAGTCTTTTATTCAAAGCCCAGTCTGCTGGGCTTTTGAAATTTCATCTTCATCAAATTAGAGATCATGGAGTGGGTAAGCATCAGCGTGTGGATCACGAGCCTTATGGAGGTGGTCCTGGGATGTTAATGAGAGTTGATGTGCTTCATTCAGTATGGAAATCCATCACTCAAGTTGATCACAAAAAGGATTCTGTTTACCAAACGCTTTTAATGTCTCCTCAAGGAAAAACATTAAATCAAGATCACGTTCGAAATTATGCGCTCTCAGATCAGAAGCAATACATTTTAGTTTGCGGTCACTATGAAGGAGTAGATCAGCGCTTTATTGACCTCTGTGTTGATGAAGAAGTCTCTGTTGGTGATTATGTGTTAACCGGTGGAGAGCTTGCTTCTTTGGTTTGGATTGATTCGGTGAGTCGATGGATTCCCAAAGTCATTGGTAACAATGACTCTGTTTCTCAAGACTCTTTTGAGGGAAATCGACTAAAAGCTCCTCAGTACACCCGTCCAGAGACTTTTTTAGAAATGGATGTTCCTTCCGTTTTACTTTCAGGTCATCATCAGAATATTCAAAAATGGCGAGATGCAAAATCTTATGAGCAAACATTAGAAAAAAGACCCGATCTTTTAAAAAAATAATGCATATTGCTGGAACGTCTTGTTAAGAAAAAATTTTTATGCGTTACGTTAAGTTACTGAAATTGGTTTTAGATTTCTTGGAGCTCTCAGTCTAAAAAAAAAGTAAATGAACTAGGTACTCCAAACTTGTCTCTTTTTTGTTCCACTCATATGACCCTTTGCGTTTACTAAGGAGTGTCATTATGTGGCTATTAATGATGATGATGGGATGGAGTGCATATGCTCATATGTCTGCAAGTGAGGACGGTTTTCAGTGGTCTCCGTATGGTGACGCTCTCGTTCAAGAATACATTACCGAAATTCGAGATCACTGGAATGAAGCAAAGACTCATGTTGACGAGGAGAGTTTTGATTCTTCTGTGAAAGAAAAATGGGAGGACTGGGTTTCTCATTCAGAAAACGAAATAGATAAAATTGAAAGTGATATTCGAACTCGATTGAAAGCTAAGATAGAAAATAGCACCGACTATGTTCGACTCAATAAAATTCAGGTGTGGGGAGAGTTGGACCGAGTTGAAATGTTAGGAGAAGCGTATCTTCATTTTGCTGAGTCGATGATTGAAAAACGGGATCCTCCAGTAAAAACGACTCAAATTATAAAAAAAATGGGAGGAGAGCTTCCTCGTTCAATTCCTGAAGCTTATTTGAAAGCAGAAAATCAAATGGAGGATTTGATCACTCTTGCTTATTACCATCCCAAAAACTCTCAAGCGAGAATAGAAATGAAAAGGCTTCAGAGAGCATGGGAGCTGAGTCTTTCGGTCATTTGGGGACAGTTGATGTGGGGAGCATTTAAAATGCCTCAGTGGACGTCCTATCCTCCCATATTAGGTCATCATTTAATCCTACTTCATATGATCACGTTTTTTCATTTGGGGATTTATTATGGAGTGTCTTCTGGAGTAAAAGTTTATCGTTCTGCAATGAAAGGAACATGCCCTGCTTTATTTCAGTTTTCCGCTTTGAAAAAGGGAGCTTCTTGATTTTAAAAGATATCGATGAGAAGTTCGGTTCATGAAGATTTTATGGCGATTGCTCTTTGCTATTGCACTTGTAATTTTAGTCGTTCAGGGATCAAAAGGACTGTGGTTAGGGCAAGTGACAAAGCAGTTCGCGACGTATTCACTTGTAGAATCTCTTTCTGTTCGTCCTTTTGCGTTTTTTGAAACAAGACTCACCCCTTGTGAAAAGAACAAGGTTTGGGTGGAAGAGCCTCCTTTGTATCACCAGTTGGCTGCATTTGTTGAGATGGCTTTTCCAGGAAAAACATGGATTTTTCCATTGATTGTATTTTTATTGTTTTCGGTAGGAGTATTTTTTTGGGCAAGATCTGAGTTAAATTTTATACCTTACTTTGGGATTCCTCTTGTTCTTTCTCCTGTTTTTTTAAGATATGGATTTCAGCAGATTCCAGATTTTTTAGCACTGACTTTGATGATATGGGGCTTTTATTGTTTAGACCAAAAAAAGGTTAAAACATCATTTCTTTTGTTTGTACTGAGTGTAACGACTAAGGCCTTATTTTTTGTTCCTATATTTTTCTATGCAGGATTTGTTTTTTTAAGAAAAAAGTCAAAGAAGGGGATCCTTTTATTTGCTCTTCCTCTTCCTTTTATTTTTTGGGTTTTATTGATTCACGTTTATCACCTTCCTTCGCCCTTTGAATGGAACAGTATGGTTGAAAACAGACATTCAGGATCATTAGATCTTTTGTTTTCTTTATCTTATTGGCTTCGTTTTTTAACTTGGAATGGATCTAAAGGAATTGGCGTTTTATTTTTTATTTTTGGAATGATCGAATTAATTTCTCGAGTGAGAAAAAATCAGTGGAGTCCAACAGTGATCTGGGCACTGGGGGTTTTTCCGTATTGGATCGTTGTTCGACAAGGAAATTTTGTTCATGATTACTATAGCTTGGGGTTTTTAGTGCCTTTTGGGGTTTTGGCCATTAGCGCCATTCAGTCGCTTTTTTCAAAGAAATGGGTGCGAGAGGGCATTTTTCTTATTCATACGGGGATCGCTCTTTTAAGTCTCTCTGAGATGAAGCCTGTTTCTGAGTGGAAACAAGGGGTTCGGCCTCAATTCTGTGATTTGGATCCTCGAATGATTTCCGAGTAAAAATTGATTTAACACGCGTCGCGTATACCTTTCTTCCATTTTGACTTGACGCATATATAGTTAGCAGATAAAAACAGTCATGTTTTTAAAAGTCTACTTTTCACTTATTCTTGCAGGGATTAATCTTTCTCAAGCAGTTAATCCGATTGACTTTTTAGATCCTCGATTAAAAAAGACGTACC
>PBMP01000106.1 GCA_002722705.1 Pseudobdellovibrionaceae bacterium
CGTGGCGGATCGGTGCGTTGGCGCTCATCGAGGTGGCCCGCGATTGCGGTGCGATTGTTTCGTTCGGAAATCCACACCGACCGCGGTCGTCCGAAGTGCCGCTCGGAAAGCGGAAGCGCAGTAAGCGCGAGAAAAAAGTCCGCGGAGCGCGGGTGTTTGACGGCTGGAGGTGGAGGCTGGTCAACGGCTTTGTGGTCAACGACATTACGGCCTTTTGGCTGGTGGCGTGGCCACGAATGGTTTCGCAGTACCTGAGCCATGTGCGGTTTGGAGATCGAACGCACAGCCAGAAGCAAGCACTGACCGGCACGACCAAGGCGGAACTGATGGAGCTGGCGACCGCAATGAAAGTGATCCCCGGAGAGCTGTGCTCGCGGACTCAGAAGCCGATCACCGATCCGAAGCGAATTGCCAAGCGGAGGCGGAGCTTCCGCGCCAAGCTGACCCGGTCGATCAAGTATACAGGCTGCACCGAGCGCATGTGTCCTCCTCACGGTGCGCAATTGACTCCTCAAGACATTGAGGACTGCGTCGGCACGGTGACTGCAAAGTGTCCCGCCGCCGAAGCCGACCGAGTTGGGTGCGGGGCGCGGAGGTACGGCGACAAGCCCAAAAACGTGCTGGCTGCGGCGATAGCGGCGAAAGCGGAAGCCCCTCCCTGCGTGCAGCGGTACATGGCGAGCGCCGGGGACAAGCAGCGTTTTGCAGGAGCGGCTATGTTCAGAGTGGCGTACGAGATGGCGAAGGAGATTTAACTCGCATGCTCTCTAATACTTGCACATCATTTTCTATTTCTACCTGACACCTACGTTGCGATCAAAACACTTCAAAGCTAGCTTAACGCGCGTCTTGTCGGTTTCCGCACGCAACAACGCGTTGTGCACAGCTGTCACCGCGGTTGGATACTCTGCCACGTTGTTCCAAAACAATTTCATCTCGCGTTCTCCCTGTGGCCCTAACGGCGAAAAAAATAACTGAATATACTGTTGTGCAGGGTCAAGAGTGATGCACTGATCCGAAAACATGGCTGAAAATCAACCGCACGTAGAATATAAACCTGCACATGATTAACTGCTTTGCCGCTACCCGGGTATACTCGCGCAATAATGTTTCACAGCCAAACGTGTTTTATTGGAAAATTAAATATCTTGCTGCGCTAGAGTCAACGCTGTGTCACGGGTCGCGGGGTCGCTCAGGAGGCGCGCGTAAGTTTCCCGTTGTTTCGGGTTCACCAAGGTGAGCGCCGCTTGCAGGGCCTCGTTGTCAAGACTCACATTGCACCACGCCGCCAGCGCCGGTGGAGAGTACCCCCGAATTTGGAGCTCAACAGCAGCTTTCGCTGCTTTCTCGAGCTGTTGCGCTGCCCGTTTCAGGCACCGCCGTTGCTCGTCCGCCATGACCACCTGCACGGTTTCATCGGCAACAATCGCCGGGATCTGGCCGTCTGGGAATATCCGGGTTGAGAACTCACAGTGCATCTGCTTGCGGATAATATCGTCGTAATACTTCGTGCGATCCCTGGTGTACAGCGCCATCAATCCTCCATCGCTGATGTACTCAATAATATGCCAAATGTATTCGTGCATTTCACTCATCAGGGCCTCCATGGCTAAGAGCTGCAATTGTGAGACCCCAATCAATTTCAGAGCAAATGTTGTTTGCCAAATGCTAAATTGGCATATTTCAACGGTTTTATTTATAATGTGCAATGACCCTTTTGCCCCAACACAATGCGGATTGTAGTGACGCCGGCACAGGTGGTGAAGTGGTTTGATGCCCAGCCAAACGGTCAGCCAGACCCCCGTGGGCCGTGTCAGTACAGAAATGGGTGGTACAACTACGAAACTCAGCGCTGGGAAAAGCTGAACCATTTTTGAGTGTAAACTAGTTTTTTCAGACGCGCAAATTGTTGACTTGGCATATTTGAATAAAGATTCTTAAGTTCATACGCACAACAACTTTTGGCCATGCGCGAGGTGCCGTTAGAAGTCAAGGCAATGTGGGTTGAACAAAGCTGCCGACTTCACCGGCACAGTAGCTTTGAGCCGATGGACATGAACACGTTTAGGGCCGTGATGTTTATTTATACCAACCATTACCGCGAACGGCAAAAGGAGCGAGACCCAGCCAACGCGCTTTCTCGAATACGATCCGCTCAACGGCGAGGGCTTCACCCTCTGTTTGGGCCGCCACTGATTGCTGGGTGTCTTGACGAAAAGGATGAGGGAAGTGTAATCATTGCAGCGCACGACATGTGTTTGATTTGCGACGTGAAAGAACCGAATCGATTGGTAATTATTACCACGCTGCCGATGAAGTCCCGCGGCCCCCACAAGAAATTTAGCAAATTTGTTAAGTTTCACTGTCCACAGGCAATTATTCAAAAGCGTCGCCCGGGTCTCAAGCAATGCCGAAAGGCCCTAGACAACATAGATGATTGCAATGAGCGCTTTATAGGTAACAGAAAGCCAATTCACTCCAAGATCGACATTGTGAACGCAGACGAAGATGTGCGCTCCAAACCACCAAAACCATTTTGCCACAGGTGGCGGCGTCTCCGTCGCTACAGCGACATCCCCATTAGAGTTGTTGCCTCTAAACGCAAGTAATATTTGCAAAATATATATGACCAGTTGTTTGACCTTAAACAAACAACAATGTCCGGTGATGGCGGAGAAGATTGTGATAACGATTCTATTTAGGCGGTTAACGGCTACAAATTAATATTTAGGCGTTTTACTCGCCCCAGCAGCACCGCGATGGACGACCCGCTGAAAGAAATACAGGCGGCGCTCGAAGCGTTCGAGGGAAACATATGGGCTTTCAGAAGGTTTGAGATGACCTCCTATAGCTATGAAACGTCGCTTGGCGTACACGGCAGAGCAACAGTACACACCACAGTGGTGCAGGCGTGGTGGGACCCAATATACAGAGTAATAAATTCGAAGAACAAGCTAAAATGGGATATTAACAGCAAGCTTAGCACACTGCAACGATTTTTTATTAACGAAGGCCTCGCCGAGGACTACAAGTTGGCATGGCTAATCGCGTGCCGCAAGATCATTAGAAAGTTCCAGGCTGACCAGAAAAATGAAGGTCTTAGGCCGTGGTCGGATTTGGACGATCATTTAGAGAAGTACCCTGGCCTTGCGCGCAGTTCTGACTACGCTGCGTGCATCGTATTGCAGGTCAAGGTGCTGGCCGAGCTGGAGAGGGACCCCGACAGTGTTGAGGACCCCCCCTCGTTTGCGCCCGCGATAGTGGCGATTGAGAGAATTGAATTAGGTCGGGAACCGGCTGAATCGGCATTTTTGGATGTTGCCTTTGTAGACTTGTGCACAGAAAAATAAAAAGCAAATTCGCTCCACATCACCGAAACCACGCCGCCACTTGTGGCGGCCCTTTTTTTACAGTAATAACGTTTCTATTAAGGTGGTTATTTCCGGTTGCAAGTAAGACGAGCAAAAGCATGGTGGTAATACTAGCCCCCCCCGGTACGGGCAAGTCCACGTGGGTAAAGTCGCATAGTGACTGGCATGACATGGACCTTCTTTACCACAAATTGCACGATGTAAGTTGGCACCGTAAAAAGACCACAGCCGCGGAAGAGGCGGAACACTATCGCAAAATTGATGCTGCCGTCACTCGCGATCGAGATCGACTAAACATCATTGGTTCATTATTTTGGGATTTGATTCCAGATGCAATTGTGCTCCTTCCGGAGCGAGTGCACCGCAATCGTGTAGCTGCTAGACCAGACCTCTCATGGCGCCGTGCGCATGCAGTGGCCCGTCATTTGCTGCAACTGGCCAAAAAGCACGACGTCCCCATCTTTCGTTCGTTTGACGTTGCGGCCAAGGCGGTAGCGTGCGATTGCAATAAGTAGCAAACAATACCACTTTAATAAAGATCACAAGATGCCTCTGCTCTACACCACGCCAGCACGTGGGACTCCCCGCACGCAAAAAACCGGATTTCTTCGAGGGTATCGGTTGTAGTGCACGCAAGGGTGGCAATGTCGCTGTTTGTCAATAATACCTTGGCCTTTTTGGCCAAGCATTTCAGTTGCGCTACGCTGATCATTGTCTGACGGGCCAAGTTGACCACCTGCTTCCGCTGGTTGCGGTGCCACAGCTCCAGCTCCATTCGCATCAGCTTGTCTACAAGGGGCGGCAAATAGTTTCCATCGTACTTGCTTTTGATTGCGCCGTAATCAAACCCGTGAAACCATAGCATAGCTATGTTTTCTTGTTGAATCAGCTGGTACGATTGCGCAATCCCCACCGAGGTCGGGCCATTGTTGTACAAGCTCACCTTGGCGGCCAGATCGGGCAAGTGCGGCATACTTTGACTCATTTTCTCTTGGTTTAATTGTGCACAAAAATACCCACCGCCGCTTACTTTTAAAATTTTACACCGACGAGGCGGTCCACGCTACATCTGGCAGCGCCGGGGGGTCGTTCATCCATCCCGGAACGTCGCATGAATTTGCCAGCGCATTGTCCACCGAGCGGACGGTGCCGTTCAGCGTGGGCAGCACCCACACCGACTCCTTGCCCGCCTTGGTAAGCCGCTTGAGCGCTCCGTATTTTCGGATGTGCTGGACCAATCGTTTTAGCACCACGGTGTCGTCGATGCAGTATTGCAGCACCTCCGCGGCCTGCCCGTCGAACCACGCGGTGACCGCCCACGCTCCGTTGTTTGTTTTGGCCTCGGCGGCGCCGAGCGTCGGCACCGCAAACGAGTTCATGCTGCTGTAGTACCGAGTGTTGGCCACGAAATCAACCAGCAAATCTCGGTGTTGCAGCGCAATCTGCTTGAGCTCGTCGCGCTTTGAGAGCATCCACAACAGCTTGAGGTCGAACGCTGCTCCATTAAAGGTGTACAAAATCGCCCCTGCCTCAAGGAGCTCCATTATATGGTCGACCACCGTGGACGCAACATCTTCGCTCATCAACTCCGCGTGGCCACTGTGCCAAGTGGTAGTGTGGCCGGCATCGGTGGTAATGGCCACGCAGGTGATTTTGGCGCTCACATCCACCCCCGTGGTTTCGCAGTCGAGGTAAAACGCCCCACCATGGTCAAGACTCGGGGATCGGCGGGGGTCGACGTCGGGGTTTGCTCCGGTGGTCGCTGGTGCGGGAAGCATACTAAGCGGTGTCACCGATTCACCCGCTCCGGCAAGCTGGTGCGCAACTCGGCAATCCAGTGCACGGCGGGGTGTTACACCCAAAAGTGTGCCAACTTTGACGTGTGCGGGGTGACAACGGCGTCGCCGTTTGCCGGGGACTTTTGCCACCTTTGCACGTACCTGTTGGCGTGCAAGCCCATTGCTCGATCGCCTGGGGGGCCCGACGAGTGCCCCATCTGCTACGAACGCCACCCGACCCTGTACACGTTTCCAATGTGCAGCCGGCACAGCAGCTGTAAACGCTGCATGCGGCGGATTTTGTTTGGAGACGTCCCGCGGTGCGGGAGCGCAAACTACGCCCAGAAGGTGTGGAGCAAAGTAGCAGAAGACGAACGCATAATCACAACCAACCAAGAGTGCCCCATCTGCCGAGCTCGAGACGACCGGCCGTTTCTCGAAAAGTTTTATGCAATGGAAACAAAGGGCAAGCGCTCCAGAACAAACCCGTTTGCGGAAAGTGCTCGCGATCTAATCCTGCAAAGCGTGCGAGCCGCCATGGCTATATCTCGCGAAGAGATTTTCGAGGTTGAAGCTTCTTAAACGCCCGGTGTGTTATTGCCAGTTTCTTGCCAATGCTTTCGGGGGTGCCCTCGAACGTGACCGTCAAAATCCACTCGGAATCGTCGGCGCCCGGGTTGCGGGCCGGTTCGAGATTGCTGCGCACCCGCGTGGACCGTATGGCGGTCATGGTGTGGGTCGGCGCCGGGCAGATAGAGAATGCGCTCCCCGCCGCGGCAGCCACCCGTTTGGCCGCCGCCTCTGTTGCCTCTACCCTTTGTCTGTACTTTTCCGGGTCCATCGTTTGCCTTGTTCGTTTGCCGCCACAAATAAATCTACGGTGCTAGTACGGCCCGTCGTCATCGAACGGCCGGTCTTTATTAAACTCTACCAGCGGCAACCCAATGTCGCAGTTGTACACCCTGAAATCATCCATTGCGCACGGTGCTCCAACGCACAGACAACACACCGTTTCGTAGCAACAAGATCGAATCCAGCCCGGCCGCGGCTGTTCGGCGTACCTGGAACGCACAATCATGCCAGCGCAGACCGGGCAGCACGCGCCACACCACCACGTGTAGTCCAACCAGCCGCACACCCCTCGCTGCTGGGTGGGGTTTCGACACACACGCTGAAGCGCCGAGCCATACACGCACGGGCAGCAACACGTCGCCACCAAGCATTGCGCAATGGTCAAATCTAAGCAATCGTCGCACGACCACGGCCCATTTATGACCGGCAAAAATACAATCGGGCTGTGCGGGCGCTCCGCCATGACCCCAATTGTGCATCGCGAGCAACTATATATCGGCCGTTTCAATCTCATGATAAACCTGGACCATTGGCAACGTGTAAGCCATCATGACCCGGAACACCAGGTAGGTGGCCATTGGGCTCGACAGCCCCACCTGCTCCAGCAACGCCGATCTCCACAGCATATTCATCAAGCACGACGCGCTAACGTCGTACCCTCGCACGGCAAACCGCCTCAAAAGCGGAAACGGGACCGCCTTTCCAACAGCGTCGTGAATCGCGTCCATCACACGGTCGTGCTCAACGCGTATTGCGACCGCCCCTACCGAGTCGCGGTCAAAAATAATGTACTCCAGCTTGCGCAGCTTGCTCGCCCCCCCGAACATCACGCTCGGGGAAATTTTAGCGTTGTGATCAAGTATCTCCAACCCCTTTAAACTGCTGCAATGATGGTACAGCTGCTCGCACGCACGCGTGTCAAAATGCGGGCAATCATCCACTCTGACCTTGCTCAACTGGGGTAAACTAGCCCACATGCGCTGCCAATCGTCCGAAGCGCCATACCACCGCCCAATGGAGAGACTGGTCAACCCGGATAGTGACCAATCCTGAAATTTCCACTCGAACAGAATGGGCATCGACGATGTCTTCAACCGAAGCGTTTTTAAGCTTTTGGGCAACGTGACCGCACCCCGCAGCGCTGTCGACCTCACCGCCATACCTACGTTGATGCACACCTTTAAATTTGTGCACGCAGAAAAAATCGCCTGAAAGTGGCGCTCGGTCCAAACGTTTCCATCGGGGGCCTGCGTGTAGTACAGCTCCAGCCTCTGAATAAGACAAGCATACACTCCAAACGGTCGTGGATGAATGTCGCTGCACGGGGACCATACAACAAAGTGCTTCACACCGCGAAACAGCACAGGCCCATCCTTGTCTGTGATCCCACAGAGCCACTGCTTTCGCGGCAGCAATGTTTCGTCTACTGGCCAATCGCCATTCAGCGTCAACATTGCGCACACCCGCCGAAACTGTTTGTTGACCAGCCTCAACGTTAACGCGTCGCGCACCGATAGCCCCATGCACTCAAAAATTGCTAGCCATAGCTCATCGGGGAGTGGGGAGACCATTGCGTGTGTTTATTGTGCCAACCTCAACAAATGTGCGTAAATTTCGAGCGGGTGCTGACTAATCATTTTTACACACGAGCGATTGCCAATTGTGCTTTTTTCCATTATCCCTGAAACAAATCCGTCAAAGTCGTTGCACAAACTACTCGCCCCCACTTGTTCTGCTATACACGGAAAAAACCACAAGACAATTACCACGCAAAACTGCCTGCACACCGCGTTGTCTTGACACTCCTCCATTGCATTCTTCAGGTGAGCGAATCCGGCGGTCCGGGATACCTCATCCTGCTCTCCCGACGGGATCAGATCGGACGACTGACAAGCTGCGGACTGGGATCCTTCCGCGCACACCGCACGGATGAGTGCTGCGCAAGCCTCTTGGCCATGGGGCGAAAGCAAATCGGACACGGACGCAGGAGACTGCCCGCCAGGCAAGCGTCGCAAGAAGGCTTGTGCGGCGCAATCCGGTGAACACGTGCTGAGCCCAGAGCAAGGAGCCATTGCAAAGATTTTGGTGGAAGACACGTCGCACACCAACTACTTTGTGATGGGCCCGCCCGGCCAAGGCAAGACGGTGTTGATTCGGAGTGTCATGGTTTCGTTGATGGCGTCCAATTGGGCCATTTTGCTGTTGACGCCTACCAACGTGGCAAAAGCGCAGTACCTCAAGGACGAGAAGCTGAAAGACGTGCGCATCATCATGATGACCTCTGCCGGCTTTGTTGGCCGCCGGATCATGCCCCCGACGACCCCGCTGACGCAGCGGACGATCACGCAACGGCATCGCGATTTGAAGCAGTGCTTGGAGCAAGCGAAGAGCAGCAACTTGGCGGTTATTTTTGACGAGTTTCCAGCCACGCCCTGCGAGGACTGCGATAACACCCTGCGTATAATCCAGGGATTAGGCGCCTTTGTCAAGATTATTGCCGTTGGCGACCCGCAGCAGCTGGGGCCGGTCAAGTCGAAGAATCCATTGTTGAGCCAACTTTTTTACCATGCCGACCGCCGGCGAAAACCGGATCAGATTTTGCCGTTGGCTCGCAGAAAGATGAAGCTGCTGAGCCTTACAGGAAAGAACCATCGCTTCGCAGGCGGCGACCCGGAGCACACCGCAATGCTGTCACAAGCGGAGCGGCAAATTCGGGCAGGCATGATTGAAGCAACGGCGCGCACGCTGAACATGATTGCATCGGGCCAGCCTGTGGCGCCGCGACCAGGAACCAAAGGGTGCACGTGGATAACGGCTACCAGAAAACGACGTCGCGAGCTGTCGCTGCAAGCGATGAAAAATAGCTCACGGGAGACATACCACTGCAAAGATGCAAAGGACGAACGAAACGACACGGTGCTGATCAAAAATGGGCGGCATCGGATGATGAAGGCGGTCTTTCAAGCGGTTCCCGACAATGGGTCTGGGGAGACCCGGAGGATTGACAACGGGCAGCTGGGCATTGTGAAAGGGTGGTGCCTAGACGCGGTTGGAAACGAGACCTCCTACGTGATCTTTCGGCCCGACAACCAGCGCAAGGCGTTTCGGGTGCCGCTGGGGTCGGTCACCACAGCGGCGGTGATGACTATTGCGGCATCGCAGGGGGATACGTTTTCGGGCACAGCGGTGCTCGATTGCGAAGGTCTACGTGATGTCTATCGAGAACCATCAGAATTGCTACAAGCACTATGCGTGGCGCTGACCCGATCGAAATCGCTCCGGATCCAAAACTACACCCCGGATGTTGTATTGACTGAAGGGCCTCGCAATCGAATTGCTTCCACCGAAGCTCCAGATTCAGTGGGCAACAGGGCAGTGGTTCGCGGACTCCAAGAATCGATGCGGCGCTTGATTAAAGGGCAAACCATCAAGATGATTCCGCGCTCTTTGAAGGTGCCGGTGCTGTCCCGGCAGTGTTTGCAGAATGTTTTGCTGGCTCGGTATTCCGATAATCCGTTGGCGGTGCAAATAACCCAATGGAATTTGTCGACGGCGCAAGCAGTGTTGGCCACAGGGCTGGAAGTGAGAGCTACGTAGCTTTTATAAATTTATGTTCGCCTACGATTTTTTCATTGCCATCAAATAAAATTTTATCGGTTGGATCATTAGCTATTGTAAATTGTTCAATGTCAGGTTTAGTTACATCAGTAAAGCATAAAAATGTTTTTTCTGGTTTTTCTACTTTTAACCCAAAAATTTTGTTTCGTTTACCATCAGCTCTCTTGAAAAAAAATATAGACACCTTAATTCCAATTTTAGAGTATTTGGATTTTAAAAAAGATTTGGAAATATTAGCAGGCCATAATTTATAGTCCATTTGCAACAAATTCATTTGGTTGCTTAAAATACAAAACATTACAAACAACCAGTATCTGACCGATCCAACCGCAAATGTTGGAATTAGCTCGGTTGAACTTGGAATTTCTTTAATCTTGTTGGTCAAATAATCATGAAGCGCTTTAGCTGTGGTATCCTTAAATTTGTAAGGGCGTTTTTTAAACCCTTTTACGCTGGGGTTTAATATTTGCCAGGGTAATCCGGCATATATGCGTTGTTCCGCTGCCGAATCAAGACAAAACGATGATAAAATATAGCCCTGTTGAACATTGGTTGGCAATTCACAATCTAGCACATCGCCTTCATCGGAAAGCACAATAGTGTGATAGTTTGCATCGTCAGTTTTGCATGATTTGAATTTGAATTGAATTTGCGCGCGAGAATCAACGTAGTGAACTGTATCTCGTAGCTTATCAGCGTCTGTATTCAACTTAAGATAATTTGAATCTAAATTTTGCCGCGAAGCAACAACCAACTTTCCGTTTATAATTGCGCACGCAACAACCAGCCCGTAAGGGGCCAGTGAAACAGTAAATGGCCTTCCAACCTTTCTGCACCATGCCTCCAGCAATGCTGGTTTAGTGCACCTAAGTTCATGCCCGCCGCGCAGATAGCACCGCAAAAATTTTATTTTATTTTGCTTCATTGCGGCGGTTATCGAAGCGCAATTTTCCGGAGTAAATTTCAAGCCACTTTGCGGATGACCAAGGTTATCCAAAAAAAACTTGATGGACCTGTTGCTTTCCCCGCGCGTGCCCAACCGAAGTTTATCAGTCGGCTTTGTTTCATCAATAATATGATTTACAGCGGCAGCGCCATCTTCCAATTTAAAATCGTCCATTGTGTACGACAACTTGCCCAATAACGTGCTAGAAAAAGAAGCATCAAAGTTGTTATCAGAAAGTCTGTATTGTCCTGTTTTGATATTAACTCTATTAGTTATAATGTAATCAATTATATTTGTCCCCACAATACTTGGCTCCAGGTAAGTAATGTATTTTTTATATAACGCTTCATTGGGGGCCAGTTCTGATGATTCATACGGAGACAAAATATACTCAACTGAAGTTTCAAAAACTAAAGATGGTATACTGATTATAGCACGATCAAATTTGGTTGAAGATTTTTTGTATGTTAAAAGAACAATACTGTTATCCTTTGAATCATAAATTTTTGCAGTATATTTGTCTGGCTCCTTTGACTGCAACGCCAAATAGGGCTTGATGTTGGATTTTACAGATGTTCTAAGTTTTGTTGGAGAAGCATTTTGTATATATAAAGCATATATTTTTTTGTCCTTGCCTTTAAAGGTGCACAAAAAATTTGATATGTATTTGTTACCTTTTGAAACTTTCATGTTAAACTTAGTTCTTGGTTTTGGTTTGTCGGTTCCGTAAAACGTTTCGCTAGTCCACTCATCCTCAATTTCATTCATTTGTGTTACAATGTGAAGGTAATACTGTTGAGGAACCTGCAAAATAATATTTGTGCATTCCCAATCTTCTGCTTTGCTAAACTGATTTAACATTGTCCACAATGTGGATAAAAATGCCTTTTGAACAGCAGTTGAAATTTTTACCAGTGGGTTGTACGGAAACACTACCGCTGGATATGTTGCTATTATAGGCAACGCACTTGTTATAATGCTTGTAAAAATATTTTCGCTTTCTTTATCAAAACAAACAATTGATTTGTGTATGCAAATTGATTTGTTTGCAATCAAATTGTAGCACGAATGCAACTGAATTTCTTTCAAGTTGCACTCCAGCAAAAAATTTGTTAATTGGTTGCCAACAACAAGTACCGAAGATGACGGTAACGTGCTGTTAACTTGAGAATATGCTGCAAAACAATCTGAAACATCAAATTTTTTTGTAGGTTGACTGCATAAATCCCTATTGTTTTTTTGTGGATAAACATTTTGGGGATTCCAAGGGGTTTTGATGCCAAATTTGTTTATGTTATGCAGTAAACACATTTGAGAAACATCCATTGGATAAAACGAATATAAACTTGATTTTAGATAACAATCGGCGTGACTAAGAAACTCGTATGTGTTTGTTTGACTTGTTTTGCACAAGCACATTAATGATATTGTAGATGAATTAAAATTGTCTGGAACGGTGCTTTGATCAAAACTTATGTACATGTACGGCGACTTATCGCTGGCTTTACTATGTTGAAACATCACCAACGCAACTTTTGTAACATCCGCGCCTGTAAGTGAAGAAAAGTACTTTGCAGTGTTCGAAAGAGGCGTTTCTGATGAAAGATATTTAAATGGCGAACACCATACAAAATCCAATGGAGTTGTATTTGTTCCATCATTAATATCTATACGAGTTGTACTTTCAAACCACTTTGTTATAAATTTTGAACACTGTTTTCCCTTTTTGTTTAATTTAAGTTTAAACGTTTTTTCTTTTTTTAGTTCTATAGATATTACACGTTCAATTTTGGAAAAAGAATTGTTTTTTAATATTTGGTACATATGTGTTGCTCCCCTTGTTTTTAAGACCTCTTTATAAATAGGAAGTATATCAAGAAATTTGTCCACATGTGTCTCTACATCTGCTTTTGCATAATCGTGTAATGATGAAACTTCATTCAAAACGGCTTGATAGCAAGAAATAAATTTTTCAACATACTCAAATATTCCGCCAGGAGTTGTAAGATCCGGAATTAACCCAGTATAATTTAACGTGAACATTTCAGAAACAGACATATAAATTGATCTGCCTTGTTCAGATAAGAACACAACATGTTTTATATCATTTTCATTTGAAAATAACTTTTTAAACAACTGAAATTGATTTTTTAAATCGCCGGCTACATCAAAGATTTGTTTGCTTAAATCAAATGAAACGGCAAGTGCATCAGTGCTGTGCGAATCATCCAAATCTGGAACGTTGGACATCAAACGGCAAGATATATCATACCCAAGATTGTCAGCTTCATTTTTTATTTTCACCAATACTTGGTTGTAACTTACTTGGGTCACATTATGCACCGTATAAATATCTTTGTCTGGAATTCCTATGTCTAAACGCGAAGCGTTGTTCCAGATAACGTTTGGTTGCAGTTCGCAATGAAAATGCGTAGCGTCTTGCAAAAATGTTGGGGTTAAGATAATCATCTCAGCGCGAAAAACATATTTTTTGTAAACAGCCATTGCAACAAAAGTTTGTTTGGAATCATTCTGACCGGTTACTTTGTACATTGCACTGAGTTCATAGTTTGTTTCTGAAAATGAAGAATCTGACTTAAACCCTATAAGTTCTTTTTCTGGAATTTTGTTGTGTAACGTTAGCCGATAAATTTCATCTGACTTAATTTCATCACTTGCAATGCTTGCTACTGGGAAATTTAATGTCCGCGTTGTTTCCTCTAAACAGCGGCCAATCAACTTGTTTTCTCCACCTATTAAATTTTCAAACAATTTATAGTTGGACACTCCAATTTGATTGCAAAGGGTGTAAATAAAATATAAACAATTGGGGTCGACATCTAATGAAACAGAATTGTCATTTAACGCAATAAAAACACGATTTTTAGTAAGACTTGTAATCAAAACTATGCCGGAATATGATTTAGACGTTGAATCAGTTTGATCGTAATAAAACAGCTTTATTCTGGCCCCATGTTTAAATAATTTTAAATTTGTGTCATTACAACCTTGAAATTTAAAAATTGGATAAGAGGGTATTTTTTTTTTTAAAATAAATTGGCCGCACACTTTTGTTTCAACTGTATCATACGGCGCTATCATCTTGGTAGTTGCGCTCATTTCCCCAAACATGCTACTTTCAATTGTTACGGGCAAAAATGTTAATTTACAATTCTTTGGATTTTTGTTGTTTTTAACTGTGCACAGTCGATCCGTTTGCAAATGATTAAATAGTAATGTTAAAGGCATGTTTCTTAAAATTAATTCCGTTGCAAATTTTTTTATGTTTTCATCAGATAACAGCTTTAATTCTAATAATTTTTGTATAAACATGTGATGCTCTTCGTTTGTAGCAAACGATGTGTTGTTCAAAAACAACAAGTTGGAATTATTGATCTTAATTGCTGTCATTAAAAATCCTTTGTTTTTCTCAAATGACTTGCAGTAATAATCGGTAACCATGGCATGCTTGGCGTACTCTAGCAACGCCACTTGCGAATCGAGCACATTCTGAGCATCTACTTCTACATCCTCTGCGCCTGGATGAACTAAAAAATACTTGTTATCCTTTTGATACACATTGCTTTTTTTAGACATGGTTTATTGCAAAAATCTTGATCGCAAATATATTTTTTTACTCATACACTGCACTCAGCGCGCGGCGAAGAAGACTTGCGTCGCCATCTTCATCTGCGTTTGCATCTACCATAGAAACATCGTTCTTCACCACGTGTTCAGTTTTAGCGCGCTTGTTTGACTCGGGAGGGGTTTCTTCTACCGGAGCCGCAGCCGCAGTTGCAGCCGCAACCGCAACAGACGGTGCACCTTGCATAAACTTTGCGTTGCACGCAGCAATCACCCGCTTGGCCGCATCTTGCGCAATGTTTACATTGGAGCTCAAAATTTGATCGTTGATTTGGTTTTCATTAATGCAATACATTTCTGCAATGTCGGGGGAAAGATTTTTCAGCAACTGCTGCAAGTGGTTGCGCATCACATCTTTGTCCACGCGAGCGTGCTGCTCAAGCTCTTCGGCCTTCCGTTTGGTTGACTCCAGATTGCGCTGCATGGCTGCAATTTGAGTCGCAAGCTTGCGGCCATCCGCTGGGTTTGCAGCACTGTACGCAGCGAGCGCGGCTTCCAGCTCGCTCATTTGTGCCGGTGACGCATCCGCCTTTGGGGGTTCAACCGCTGCGGTTGCGGCTGCGGCAGCAGCAGCCTTGTCTGACACAGGATTTGACGGCGTGGTTGCTGCTGACATGGTTACTGTGTTTTATAAAGGCGGGTGTATTGCTATATAGTCTGTTATGCTTGAAACGCCACCGTCAATGTTGCACCCGGGCCGCGCAGGCGTGTTTGTCAAAGAAAGCTCAACCATTTCAACACCGCCTACAATGTGAGTGGCCGACAGACTTGTCAACGCTTTGCTGTTGATTAATGCACAAACCATTGGGCACGTATCAAATATTTCAAACACCACGCGAGCGTAGCCCGTGGACCTTTCTATCCACGATGCTTTTACTTTTCCAACGGTGCAGCTGTGATTTATGGCGGCTTCCCGCTCTTTCCCGGGGTCGGCGTTTTGAATCGTGCTTACCGCCGAATGCTCCCATGTTACAGGACACCCCGCCGCAGAACGGCACAATTGATCCAGCGTAGAAGGAAGCAGTACTAAGCCACGATGGGCATCACTCGCGGTAGGGAGGGGCTGTTTCGACCAATCGGCGTACCACACCCCAGCAAATAACGGCATAGAGGTTTGTTTTAATTTTGACGAACAAGAATATACAGTATACAACACAATACGCCAATTTTACAAGCCTACCCGTTGGTCCGACAACGGATCAAATCGTTGGAGCGCTACTCCGGAAAGTCGATCGATTCCGTTCAAATCGTCAAGCGATTTGAACTGTCCCGTGTTTGATCGAGACAAGTTCATATTCACCAAATTTGGAACCGTTGCACTAGGTGGCGGGCCATTGATTAATGTTGGCATATAGTCATTAATTGATTCGGTTTGCAACGAGGGCATATTTTTCTCCTCGTTGTAGATGTATTGTGCGCCGCTTCCAAATCTGTATTTTTCTCGTTCCATGGCGTTGTTTCGTTCCTGAGTAATCAGACAAAACAAGTAAAGTACTTCGCCACACTTTTGTGTGTAATCCAATCCGACGCGAATCATCTGATTCATATGAGCCTTGTGCGCATTCAAATCATAGCCGGTTTGCCACTTTTGGTATTCGGCATTGCCTAGAGCTGGCTTTTTATCAACGGCGTCTACAAATTCTTTGCTTCCGCCGGCGCAATTAAGTGTAGGGTATGTGTCATTGCTTTCAATTGCAGCCTCAAGTGTAGTTCTGTCCGTCAACGCAGTTTTTGTTTTTTCAATCACATTGTTTGCTGTTTTACTTACCTGTTCAATTCGTACTGGCATAGCCTCAAGAGCACACATATGAAGCCAATACATTGATGATTCCACCATACAGTTATTTACAGTTAACGCATGTTTTTCGTTGTCTTCCGAAGTAGTATCCTGCATTACTGCATTGGGGGTTTGAACATTGTCCCAATATGTTTTTCCAAAGTTGGCTGCGTCATCTTCTGTTGCAAATGGAGAACCATACGATGCCAAAGAAGTAGATTTACTTTGTAAAAATGGCGCTGCAAATTCAGTGAAGTTTCCATTGCGGTGAAGGCCAATTATCAAATCGCGCAATTCAGCAACATTGGTGCAATAAAGTTCAGTTAACGACTCCGATATGCCAAGATCGTGATCAAGACTGCGTTGATCATCCAGAGCCTTTTCCGTTGAGTGTAATATAATTGATCGTAAAATGGATGAGCATAAATCAACGTCTTTTTGGGGTACTGTTTTTTCCAAAATGCTAAACTTTCCAAACCTGTATTTATTTAAGGCGTTATAAAAAGTTTTAGGATAATAATCCGCAAAAATTCTTGAAAAATCAATTTGAGCACAACCTATTGTGTCGGACCATCTCCCAGCGGCGTTTGTTGTCGGGGTACCGGTTGCAATTCGTGTAGGTATATCTGATATTTTAGATGCGTCATCTCCTGCAACTATTTTAGTAAGCTCTTTAATAATGTCAACGTTTCCCTTGTCATCTTGGATCAACTGACTTACAAATCTTTCGTACGACATTTTATCTGTAATACCATCGAAGGTTGTGTCGCGTTTTGTGTACTTGCGCAAGGTTGCAGCGCTTGGAAACATACAGGGTTGAGTTCTTACCGTTTTGAAAATTTGGTCGGATTCATCTACACTTAATTCAGCGGTAAACTTTGGATGTTTTGTTCCACAAATTGGATCCGACACAGCACCAAGCATTGTCTGTTGTCGCACGCCATTAAAAGCCACGTTGCGCATCACCAGAACGTTTTCGGGTCGCTTTAAAACTGCGCCCATGTACACCCGTAGTTGCATACGACCACTTTCCGTCGACGCGTCGGCAGACACCGTTGACCGCGGATATTGCATCAACAAATTACCAGTTTCTTCTCCGGGAGTGGCCAAAATTGCATGCATGGTCTTCACTTCCGTCGACACAATTTTTGTAACATTTTGACGTTGTGGAACAACAAATGCAGAATAAAAACGTTTAGGTACATCTTCTTGTGATTCTTTCAGTACAAAGGCGGAACATGTTCCCATAAAGGTCCGCATTGTGCAATTAGTATCATTGAATGAATATAATAGACCGACGCCCACGTCGCCAATGTGACGTAAGCTGCGATCTGTAATGTCCACATAATACGGAAACGCCGTAGGAATCTTTTTTCTAGTAAGTTGTCCGCCGTTGTCGTCATACGATTCAGTGCCAGCTGTGTAAATGGCAACATTTTGGTCAGAGGCAGTCAGCGGATCATATTTGTGGTAGACCTGCACAACTTCCTCCAGCGAGTTTTGACCAGCAACCGGCGCGGCTGAACCGTGCAAGTGCAGAGCTGGTGGAATGTGAACGAACACCGACGCGGTTGTTGCGGGAATTTTGTACCCGCTGTCAACCTTCATGGTCACCGGCTTTCCTTGCGGACCCGCCACGCCGTTGATTTCGTACCGCATGTTCTCAGCGCGCGCGTACGACATCATTTCGGGCACCCCGTGGGGCAGAATGAGCACCGACTTGAGCGACTTGCTAATGTCATACGCCGTGCACCGCTTGGCGGCAGCCAATAGATTGTGAATCGGATACGGGTTGGTGCTCAGGGCTCCAAACACCTGCTCAAAGTAAAAGCGACGAGCGCGCATGCTCACATCGTCATCCAGCCCGTGGTTAGACCGCATCAACGCAGAGGTAAAATCGGTGCCTTCATCAATCAGCGTTTTGTACCCGATTGCAACCAAACGGTCGGCCAACGCGGCATGCTGGGCGCCCACCTTTAGGTCCATTTCCCGGCGGAATAAATCGGGCACGGCGCATGCATTGACGTTGAAATCAATGTCACCTCCGAATCGACGAAGTGAGACCCTGCGCGTTTCTTCCTGCACAGACACCACCGGAGCAGGCGCCCGCTCGGGCACCTCGGTAGCGGTGTTTCCGACCGCAAACTTGCGCTTGACATAGACCACATTGGCTTCCTGGAGCACCGGCGGCAGAATCAGCTTGATTGGATCTTCGTACCCCGCCAGGTGCGATGCGGCTTCCACAGAGACAATCTTGGTGCTCCGTTCGATATCTTCGGCTTTGACCCGGGCCAAACTGGACGTCGAGTGACCGCTGGTGTACCGCGCAGACCTAAGTTGACCATAGTCTGAAAGCTGATCTGGAAACGACCGAGTGGATGGATCGTACCCGTCTCCAGGCGTGCCACGGCGCCACTGCTCCCAGCTGTCGAGAGGTCCGTCCATTGTAGAAATATACTTTTACGCGGCTGAATCTTATATATATTTACTTGACCAAATGACAAATCCACTGACTATTTCCGGGCCTGGCTACAATAAGTGCATGAGAAGACAATTTCAATTTGGTTTGCAAAGCCCGCAAAAATTGAACGGCGCCGGATGTTTGCCTCCGATTTGCCACCGCAGTGACCAACGCCCGTTGTTTATTTTTCTGTGCTACAAACACGCTAGTATTAATTTTGGTGACATCGGTCCACCCCGGCAGCGCTATGTTGCTGCCTGGCCATTTCTTGGGGGTAAACTTAGATTTGCGCTTGCCCTGCCGTTTGAGAGCCGCAGGTGGACTATGAGCCGGCAAACATGGTTGCGTAAATACCCCGAGAGCAATGCCCTTATTCAGCGGATAGAGTGCCGCCCCGTCGCTGGCAGAAATAATTACATATCCCCTCGTGGCTTTTGGCAGCGCGTGCACCCCGAAAGCCAATTGTAGAGCATGATGCGCCCGTTCCGTGTTTGCCATTTTTGTTGACCCCACCTTTATTGTAGGCTGCGTGCTGCACGGCACGTCGTAAGCCGCTCGGTGACTGGCTAACGTAGCTTGCGTTGATTTTAATTCGAGCACAACAGTTTCTCCGCTGTGTTTATGTGTTCCAACTCCATCTAGATGTGTACGCAGTCCCCCAATTTTAACCAACACGTTAGCGCAGCGCAATTTAACGTTTGCTTTGTGTAGAGATTTTAAAATGGCATCGACGCGTCGCCTCACCCACGCTTTTGTACCGGGCGGCACGGTGCCCGTCTCGCACACCGCTTTGAAGGCAAGATCAATTTTGCGTCCTTTAACAAGCCCTTCTTGCGGTTTGCCCATCCCCGAACACCCTAGCCGTTTAAATGGTATTCCGCGCAGCATTGTGTCCTTTATCCACGTGGTAATGCCCTTTGCCATGATGCACAATTAACGTCTGTCTATGGTTTAAATGGAAACGCGTTGTTTGGAAGCAACGCACCGGAGTGATCTAACGTAGCAGCCCTGACACGCCGCCAAGCAACGGACATTGACCGGCAGGTAATGCCAAACGTCTTGTATTTTCTGTGATCTAGTTCTAACAACTTCAGCTCTTTTACAAAGGGAACAATTGTTTTACCGTTGCAGTCAGTTGCCCCGCCAGCAGCCATGTGAGACAACACCGTAGCCGCAAATAATATGGGCCACCGCTTTATGGCCGGGTGCGTGGACTTGCACAGTTCCAATGTGTTTGACCACGCGCACAACGCTCGCGCCAACGATTTGATTAGATTGGGCACAAGTTTAGGATACAGCTTTGTGACGCTGAGTTTCCACACCGCAATTGATTCCAGAGTTCGGGTCTTCAATTCTATAGACTGCTTTGAACGCCGCAGCTTTGTTTTAGATGAAGTTTTGTTGTGCACCCTGTTGCCGGCACTGTCAAAGTTGTAGCAAACACACTGCGGGCCAAATATTTCAATGCCCGACAAAATGCAAAACGTGCCCTCGCTGGTGGTGCACAGTTGACACTCTCCAGCGTGAGTGTTGCACTTGCTCATTTACATGAAATAATATTTTTTTTTTCAACATTATATTAAATTCAGCATAACTGCCATATGTCAATTATTTTCCGAAAACGCAATTTCATTTCGGTTTCCTTGCCGTAAATAACAATAAACTTGTATCGTGACATTGTAAAAGTTTTTAAGTTTTTCGTTTTTAATTTCGTACACGTCCAAAACATTTTGTACGCTCAATGTTAAATTTTTGCTCCATTGCGTCCAATTAAATTGCAACACCTTCTTGTTCAATTCCCAAAACAAATGCAATTCGTCGTTAGCAAATGTAATTATTTTAATTGCGGTTTCCGAAAATCCAAGTGTATTTAAACTTCCTAAAGAAGGAAGATTTTCCTGAAAGGGAAAAATTTGGAAAAGAGCATTTAACTGATCTTTTGTAATTTTTTTTTTATTCGAAGTGGACAATTTGTCAATAAAAGGTTCTATTTTTTTCTTTAATTTAGTGTATAGTGAGGAAAGTTTTGTTGCCGAAGTTGTTGAAGGAAAATATGGAGTAAAATGTTTTTGTTTGCTGAAAAACTGCTTAAGCCCTTTTTTTAATGCATTTTCACTTGGAATATTTTTGGATTTTTTGAATATCACTTCAGTTTCGTACCAATTCATTTTTTGGCGAAGCACAAAATCAATAATTTTTGATTTGTTTAAAATTACAACTTGATTTTGCAACACCGTTCCTGGGCTCAAAAGCCACTTTCGATGTAAACCTTGATTGATAGACATTCGTCTAAAGATTACTACGCGACGCCCAATTTCATGCCTGTCCATAACAATTTTGTGACGTATCACATAATCGTTGTAGAACGAAGCCAGGTTTTTAAAAGGATTTGAAAAGCGCACGTGATTTAGACCAGTATTTGATGCTACGCTGCCGTAAAATCTTGTAATTATTTTGTCTGCATTGGTTATATCGTATCGAAGTTTTGGTGCTTGACGCGAGTGCATCACTCCATGATACTGAAACGTTGCAAACACGTCTACATTTCTAGTGGAGCCAGTGTATAAGGGCCAAATTCGGGTTTTTGAGTGTGGATTGTATACATCAACAAGTCCTTGTCGAATTGAATTTTCGGCTACAGTAATAATGCATTCGTTTTCTTTGGGCCGTATGTAACGAATGTTTTGTTTCACCGAAACAACGGATAACCCCGGAACCACAGGACAGCATTCAATTGGAACCCCGTCAACAGCGCTTTTGCGTACAAGGTCTGATGTTGTTTGCGCATTGCTGCCCAAGTTTCCCGACTTGTACACTGCGTTTGCACCCAAATTAAATTGGTATAAATTGTCAACCAATGATGCCCGCGTCAATTGAGTGCGAGTGTTTTCAACATTTAAACGGCGGCGCTTTGAAGCATTCATTTTTTATTTAAATTTGACAGCGTATATACGCAATTTTATTATTGCATTCAAACCACAACTAAATGTTCCTTTGCCCTGAAACAGATGTTTTGCCACAGCAAGCAATTTTAGTTGCAAGTATTGCACTTGCCGTTGTTTTGGGAATATTTTCACACAATAAAAAGGAGCACGTTGCTTTATCCCTGATTGCTCTCAACGCACTGGTTGGATTTTCTCGTCAACGCGGGTCGTATTATTTTTACGTTGGACAACCTGTATTGGTGTTGCTTGTATTTTTTTTCTTGGTACAGAAATATGATTTAGCGTGCAAATTTTTGATAGGACTGTACGTAATTGTTACGACATGCATTACAGCGGCGTTTGATCCATGCTCACCGTCAACGTGGATGTATGTTCCAGACGCTTTGGCGGTGCTATACTTGATTGCCGGAGTAGCACACTTCTACGATGCGCTGTACCCGGCGTGGTCGTTAGCAGAAGCCGGATTGCTTGCGGTGTTTTTGGCACGCGCAGATAAGTCCGAGATTGTGCTGCGCGCAGAACATTTAACGTGGTGGTCGCTGATGTTGTTTGGATTATGGGACGCAATAATTTTTGTCGAATATTACGTTAACGTTAATTACGCCACAAAAAAAATTAAGTTGGTTTCTCAGTTAACCCCAACGGTTTTACTTGTAAATATAATTGTGCTACTTGGAGTTTTCTACATGTCAGCCCTTTCGTGCAACCTTTTAATTGACGCCCACAATGAGGCCGGCACGTACATGTACATACTGGGCAATTTTGCAATGCATTACTACCCGTTGCTGCGTACAATGTTTACGCCAATGATGCATTCGTCGGCTGCTCTTGCAAAAGGGGGTGCTATCGTGGTTCTGTATTCTATTTCGTATCCGGCAACTGAAGTGTATGGGTGCTCTGATCCGCCACCAGCATACATTCCAGTTGTCTTGGGAGGAGCCGCAATTGTCGTTTCTATTGTGTTTGAACTTGCGTGGGTAGCTTCTACAAAACAATTATTATGGCAGTTCAACCGCTGACACCAGCCGAAAGAAATCAGTTACAAACTCGTATACAAATGCGCACTGGGTTTCAGCAAATGATGGTTGCTACGGGGGGGTACCAATTGCATTCTGATCACAACAAAAACTTTGACATGGAAGACATAATGAAAGTAGTAGAGGTTGCACTAAAAGCTGATCCCCAAAATCAAACCACCCCGTACAGACACTTTAACAACAATCCGCTGCCTCCTTTTAAAACGGCGTTGAGCCCCCCAAATTTGTTACGAGTGTACTCCTTTTTTGAGTTGTTGTGCAATTTGCACACGCAAGGATTTCAATGCATGTATGGAGGCAATCTTTGCAATTACAGACTACACAGCGTTCAAGAATTTAAAGCTAACTTGTATCAAATAAAAATAAGACTTGACGTTTATCACCTGGTCACAAACGCTTTAGTTTGTTCCAAAACAGCAAAGGTAACGTTTCGCCAACACCCTCAACTAAAGTTTAACAATGGCATAGTAGCTAATCCAATTTCTATCAATTTATACCCAGATCAAGCAAACAGCAAATATTGTTATTTCAGAGTGCAAACAATTACTTGAACATTCGAATAATCAGGTTTCTTCGCTTTTCCGTCAAATTGGAAGGTACTGCGACGGCTGAAATTAAATTTGCTGAGACTGCATTTACAAACAATTTAGTGTACAACGGTCTTGTAGACAAGGAAGACAATTCGGCATGAAATGTTGTTTGATCCTGAAATTTGGTGCACACTAACGCACAAAACTGCGTTTTGTCATTCATTACCGCTCCCTTAAATGGGTCCAACTTTTGGTACGGAAGATATGGTTTGAAATTGTCTTCTGAAAACGGATTAGTTTTAAATCGAAGGATTTCTTTGTTGTCACAACCTCTGTATGACAAAAAAAACTCGTTGACCTCAGCATTACTTTTTTTAATAAATTCATTCAGTTGAACAACCGAAGGTGATGTGGTTGGAGGCGGTGCACTTATGGAAATGGTTGGTTGGTACCCGGTAAACGATTTGTATTCTGGACGATTTTTGTTTTCTGACTCAAATGCCGTTGAATGATACCACAAATTTGCCGGACAAAGAGCTCGTTGCATACTCTTTCGGTCTTCGTAATTTTTAAAATTTGATATGCATGTCAAGTCCTCGGCATTATTCGTTGCGGTGTTTACATAGCATTGCTGGTTTGTGCCATACACATTAAAGATTGTTTTTCCACACGAACGTGATACAGAGTCAACTGCTTTGTACACAATAATTGTGTTTTTACCAACATTTATGTTATCATTGATTATGACACCGTTTTTGTCAGTTAGAAGTAGTTTGATGTCTACTAATTTTTCTCTTTTATTGATTATAATGTGCGGTATAAAATACACTCCATCCAAATTAGATTCGGGCATGGTTTGCACAATTTGATACACTTGATTAACCTTTAGTTTGAATTCAGGTGGAATGTCTTCGGCATATACGTAGCCTCCGTTCCCAATGCCTAGTCCGTCCGCATTATTTATTTTAAAAAAATTGGGTTTAATGCAGTTGCTTACAAGAACACTTTGTGTAAGTGCAGATGTAGAATTGACATCTAGAAAAAACTTTAAAGGCTCATTTAGATCTTCAACAGATTCAAATTCAATCTTAGGATACAACAAGTCATTATAAGGCAATGTTATGGTAGGTAATTCGGCAAATGCATATTCAATTCCGCCTGAAACGGCTTTCATGTGCGTTACGTGGAAAAAACACTTGTGAAATTTTACGTTATATTTTTTAAGGAATAAATATTCACTTAACCTTACCATGTGGTACGTATCTAATACTTCACCACTTGGTGTTTGATTTAACACCATAAATGAAATGTTAGGTAAAGCATTGCCCGTTATTATATTTTCCATTGATTCATTTAAATAAGAAGAAAACTTAGTTTCAACACTAACTTTATCATCAAACTTAAAGTGAGTGTCAGTTAGTGTAAAATCAATATTAAATTGAGTTGAATTAATTAAAGTCACCGTGCAAAGAGCATTTTCAGACTTAAAAATATAATCAGATTTTAGCATTTGTATGCATATTCGGTTTTTTGTATTTCCCGCAACAAAAATTTTAAATTTTGCAATATTTTTTGTTTTTGTTGTTGTTATTTTTTGTAAATGAAACCAAAGCGCACTATTTTGTGTTTTTTTCTTCAACAACTTATAAAGTGTTTCAGCGTTAAAAAAAAATGCCCTGTAAATAACATGCACCCAAAAAATTTTTAATTGTGATTTTGGATCATTGGCTTTTTTGTATTCAACACCTAAATCTGTAATAATTTTATTTTTTTGCTTATAAAAATTAGTAAGTTTTAGTTGTTTGCACATATTTGTAAAACGTAATAATGTACATTGAAATTCAAAAGCAATGTCATTGGAAGCAATGTGTGACATTTGTTTTGGTGTGTCGTAAAACCGTGGTTCAGATGAATATTCTTTTACAACAGTTGAGTTAGCATAAGCACTGAATTCTTCGGCGTTTTTTAAATGATTGCTGGCGTTAAACGTTTTGGGTGGAATTTGTGTAATGGACAACTGGTTTTTGTTTACACAACATCCGTAACTTGTTCCTAACATTGAGTTTGGATTTACGCATTGTATAAATGTGTCAAATAATAATGATTCATAAGTTACTCGTGCAATTTGTTCTAGCCCCGAATTGAACTCGTCAGACTCAGATAACAAAGCCATAATTTTAAATCGATATTTTTCTGAAACTTTTGGTACAAATCGTAGACGCCACGAAAACTTGTAACCCAATTGGTCTACGCTAAACAATAAAATTAACTCATGCAAAATAAAAAGCAACGCAATAATTTGTTGATTTTTTTTTGTGCAAGTTTTTATTGTAACATTATTATAATTTAATTGAACATTTAAATAAAACCAAAATTGTTGCACCGAAACATACGTTTCTTCAAGCCACTCTTTATAAAACGTATCTAAAAACAGCTGTATTTCATCCTGATTGAATTTGTCGGAACTAGTGGATAGTTTTTCGGTCATAAACGTGTAAAGAACTTGAATAATTGCAAAACATGTAAGTTTACTTGGAGTTATTCTTTGCGTGTCGTATTTTTGAGTAAATGCCAAAATAATTTGACGACAAATGTTTGAAACGTGACTTGAATTACTGCTTTGGGTTGACGAAGAACGAAACTCGTTTAAAGTTAGAAATAAAGTTTGCAATTCCGCCCACTTTGCAAACCGAGCTTGAGACAACAAAAACCGAATGGTATGCTTGACTGTTTTAAAGTCCGCATCTGTGCTACATTTTGTTGTCAACGTTTTTAAAACCTGTATTAAATGTTTGCAGCTTTGGTTGTAAAAATTAACGCCGCCTTCAATTTCTTTTCTTATTTGTTTTAATTTTAGCGGAGCAAAGGAACCAGACTTTTTTATTCGAGAAAAATCTTTGGGAAACGCAAACTTAAATGAACTTACAAACGGCATTTCAATTGATACCGTCTGATAAAACGGTTTATTTATACAGTGCATATCTGTTGTGTCGTATACAAAAAGATCAAAAGTACATTGTTCAGAGTTGTATGAATAAAAATTATACTCTTGCAATCCAAAAAAATTAAAATCAACAAAAAATGACAAACTGGTGGTTGAATTATACGGCAAAATTGTTTTAACGGCAATTTGTTCGTGTATTGCGCCAACAAAATTGGTTTGCAATTTAAAAATATATGTTTTGCCTTTTTGTACGCCTGCGTCGAAAAACGTACTTATTCTTTGCTTATAAGTGCCATCACCAGCTGCTGTACTTTTGTAGCAAGTTCCAGTTTGTACGGATCCTAGTTTAAATTTAACACCAGAAGTCCAGTCGTCTTTTTCAATTTCAACAAAATTGTCTACGCAAGGCATGTAACTTAAAATTTTTTGTAAAATTTTAAAATTGTCTGCCTGGTTCCAATCCGGATTTGTTAAAAATTGTTCCAGTAAACTGTTGCCATACGGAATCATTTGAATTTCACTGCAATTGTGTCTGGATTTTCGAAGGTCAACATAATTAGGAAGACCACCTATAAAAGATCCTGTACAAAACTCTTCAGCTTTTTGAATTGTAGTTAAATGTCTATAAACTTCCAAAATGTAAAATGGACCCCACGCATTGTTCAATAAATTAACAGGCGACTTTTCCAGCAGCTGCCTTTCTAATAATGTGTCAACTATTGTTGAGCTTAAAATCCATTCGTGATCAAATTGTCGATTACGCGGTGTTACCACAAACATGTTATCTTTGTCATCTATTCTTGTACATATAATAGCGTAAAATCCAAATAATTCAGCACTGCAAAACGATGAAATGCCTTTTAACGTATAAATGGTATGTGCCGGTAAATCCAGTCCCTTTGTAAATTGCCCGAAATCTAAATCCCCATAACAAAGCGGATTTTTGAAAAAATACGCTTTTTCTTTAAGGTCTTCCTTTATTATATTTTTATAAAATGATGAATTTTGATATCCATGACCTCTTTGATGACCAGGCGCTTTAAAAAATTTTTCTGTAAAAACTTTTAGTAAGTCATTAAATTCATTGGCTGTATACCCACCGTTTTCAACAAAGGTTCTTAATTTTTTGGCCGCCTGTCGTTCTTGGTAATTTAAAATTTTGACGTGTGCAACATTTTTTTTGTTTGGAGAACACAAATCCGTCACGCGCAGTCTGCTTTTGGTAATTTGCTCAATTCGATTGCGATGAGGTTCAAACTTTGAGTTGCTTGGATTAAACAATTCTTTTATATAGTTTTCACAAAATAAATCATAAATGTAAGCATATTCTATTACGGCTGCTAAAAGCATAAAATAATCGTAAACATCTTTATATTGTAGGGAAAACAAAGTATATTTTTCTGGTGTAAAGTATCCTGCCGGTATTTTTTGTTGTATGTATACTTGAACTAATTGAGGCAAAATAAAATCTTTATTTTCATCTGGTTTCTCCAAGTATAAATTGTTAGTTAAACGGCCAATGTTGAATTGAAAATTAATTTTGTCGTATTCGTCACCGTTATATTTTATACAAATTTCTTCGTAAAAAGATTTTGTTTCTTCATTATAATTTTCTGCAAACGCTTTTCGCGCTTCATCATACGGGGTCAAACTCATATTTCCGCTTACAATGCGTACACATAATAAATATATAACGCTCACAAAGGAAATCGCACAAATGAATCATGTTTTGCAAAAATGGTTTGGAGATGATGTTGAACTTACCATTGTTTCACCGTCGTGTGTGCACATGTATCTCAACCGAGAAAAGTGGCTGTCGGGTCGGACGTTGCAGCATATTTTACTAAACCACAATTGGGAGTTTAATTTGATATTGAACCCCGCCGGCCAGTCTATGTGCACATTTAGCCAAATGGGATTTATGCCAACAAAACCGTCTGAAACCACAAAAAATGCCGACTTAGCAAATTCCATGTGTTCGTTTTTACAAACACTTTTTAATCACACTAATCACTCCGTTACCGCCAATCGACAACAGGTGGGGAGCACGTTGGTGGTGACCGTGGAACCTGGCGGAAAGACGCTGCGCTTGGACACCGCTCTGTTAACCACAATTCTAGATCACCCGCGCACGTTTGATATCCACATAAAGCACAATAAGCTGGTGGTGATGGAAACATTGGAGCTGACCTCTCCTTATTCTTTGGCCGCGCTGCGTCGGCAGGGCAAAATAACTGCCGCTCACCATGATGCGCGGACGACGCGGCAAAGGCGGATCAGCAAGGGCCTTAAGAAGATTGCCCGCCGACGGGTGTCCCTTTTGCGCCGCAATTAGTCAACCTAAATGTATGCTGTACCAGTCGACGGTTGAACACGACGTGTGCTTTCAAATGGACGCTTTGATTCGCGAATTGTTTGACAACAAGGGGTTTGCTTCTCCGGTGTTTGAAGCATGCATGGATTTACAAAAGAAAAAAATTAAACCTAAAGATCAATCGGAAATTTTATTGCAACATGCTTTGGCCAACAGGTACCCAGGCGCGTTTGTTATGCAGCTGAACGGGGCTGCGTTTACGGCGTTTTCAGCCGCTAAACAATCGCGTAATGTGGCGGAGCGGCCGCCGCAAAAGGCCACCGCTATGGCGTGGTACTTTCAAAGCCAGATACGCAAATTGTGGAGCAGGTACTACGCAAAGCAGAGCTCGGAAAAGAATCTAGCGGAGCAATTGGTTCTACGGCGCATAAAACGGCAGGTGCAAGTCGACAACCACGCTTTGGCAGCAATCAACATTTATTCGCGGAGATTGACTGCGACGGCAGCTCGGTTGCAGCAACCCCCCGTTAATTTGGATCAAATCTTGTCAACGTTTGCAATTCGCCAGCGCAGCGGCCGTCTTCGTAAGTTGTCCGCTTCGAGCCCGGCACCAATCTTCGCCAACGAGGTCGGAGATAATCTTGATTGGCTGGCAACCGTCTTTGAATTTGATCCGCTTGATGGACCTGGCGATGCTGGCGGCGTCGTCCCCGGGGAAGGTGAGCTGCCGCACGGCTTGAGCGACGGAAACGATAGATTTGTTTCCGGAAATAACGACGGAGGATTTGAACTTCCTGATCTGGAATTTTGAAATGTTGTTGTCAGTTACAAATTTCGGGGGTACCGTTGACGATGTGATCTCAGCGTAGGCGGACTTGCCCAAAATTTTGGCGCCAACTTCTAGGGCTTTGGAAATGTGCGCGGGCGGGGGTGCGCTGAGGTAGTGATCCAGTGACCACACGAATGTATTGTTTCCCAGGTTCAAAGCACTTGTTTTTGCAACATTACACGAATCTTGTCCCGCAAAATAATCTGCTACCGCTTTGATTCGCTGCCCGGTCACCCATGCTTCACACATAACCAAACTGGCATTTTTTGGCTGCGCAATACATTAAACAAATACAAAATATTCTTTGACACATTTGCAAACCATGTCACTAGAGAAAATTGAACGCGTTATATGCGATCGATACGTTTCGCAAGGGTACGCCATCAGCAGGCAAAACACAAAGACTCTGGTGGTGGAACTTCCGTATGGAGCGCAGGACTTTGACGAGTTTGTATTGGACATGAGACTAAATTATGGGTGCAAAATAGATTACGATTTGACGGAAACCGCGGGTAAGACGGTGGAAATTCGAATTACGCCAAACGTGCACGATATTATGGTGCACACAGATTCCGAAGATGACGGCGTAGCGTCGGAACCCGAGGAGAAAGAACCTGTTGTCAACACTAAAAAGAAACACAAACCCAAATCCTCCTCAAACTGGATGCAGCTGTGCTTCAAAGGAACGCTTGTGTGCGGAGGTTTAATGCTTTTAGCTGTTGTGTTTGCGGTGATGCTCGTAAAGCTGGATCAACCTCAAATTGTAAAAAATGCCACGTAAACTTTATTTTGTTTTTATTTGTTTTGAATACATTTGCGCTCGTTTTTTAAACGAGCTTTGAAACGCTCCAACAGATGCGGACATGTTGTCAAAAAACCACGACAATGCCCATTGCACGCCCATAACCGTCTCTTTGTACGCCAAATGCAGCACTGGGCCAAATGTTACCGGCCACAAAATTGCAACCAACGTTAACGGCAACAAAACGTCCACAATGACGTACCCGCTGCTCAACGCAATGCACAGCCAGTTGGGGGGGTGGTCCCGAAACTCGCAGTTGCCGTCGTACCCATTTACAATGTACGTCCCTTGAGGAACGGCGTTGGTTATGCCCCATCCAAACACGGTGTTGGTGGTGTCCCACATCCACGATACCGGGTACGTAACACGAACCAGCGGGCAAAACAGCTCATTGGTCGTTCGCTTGGTCGCTTCGGATAGCGTGTACCCGATGTTGGTGTAATCTTCGCACTCTGCGGGAAGGTTGGTAAAAAAGACCCGTACATCCTCAGCAGACAAATGTAGCAGCTTGTACTTGGTAAAGTGAGGGTGCGGCTTTTTGCCTTCAAAAAACTTAACAGCCGCTATTATACCTTTTACCACGTCAATTAGAGATGTGATTGTAACAATAAACTGATCCACTACCATGTTAATTGTCCCAGCAATTATAACGGACATTTTGGCCAAAAATGGACACGAAATGATGAGCAGATCGCGCGCAAACACCAGGCCAAACCCCAGCAACGCTATGATTCCAATAATGAACGCATTCTGGAACAAAATAACCGGGATGAACAAAAAGTTTGCCGCAACGTCACCAACATTTTCGACCGTTCTGAAGGTAACTTTGCCAGTGTTTTCAATTTTTTGCACTAAATTGTACGGCATTGTAATTGATTTGGTTTCAGCGGTGCGGAAATAAGTCGGCACACTTTGTCGGCTATGGCTCAACACCAACAGCTCATCCCGGACCTCTTTGCAGCCGACGTGGCAAACGCCGCTGCAATTGCAGCAATTATGCTGATCGAACTAAAACACACAGTCACCGAAATAGAGGAACGAATAGCAACCTCTACGGCGTCCAGAACAGATCTAATTCAAACCACCGAGATCGCGCAACAACGGGCAAAGAAACAAAACAAGCAAGCGTGACGGCGCTAGTCGTACGCGTCGCTGGGGTCCACATCAATTCCAAGCGAATCGTACACGCTAGACGCAGCAGCGGGAGGCCGCGTGTCTCCGCCGACGCTGCTCTCGTAGAGACCCACACACGTTAGCCCGGGGCCGTTGAGAAACATTTGCAAAGTAAAACACTTGCGGTCCGGAAGCCACTTGAACGAAATCCCGCCAATGCGCAGCGCCGCGCCTGCCATCACCATCCATCGCCCCCCTTCTCCGGGTGTCTTAAACGACATCTTCCCTAGTGTCTTAAGGCTGGAAAGATCGCCGGCTCCGCGCCGATCAGCCACCGAGATTGCAAAATTGGCCAAATCGCAGTCCCCGTTCGACAACGCCGCCAGCAGCGGGTGGCCCGCAGGTAATGCATCCCGGGCTTCCGCCATTGTCGACGGCGCCGCGTCCGTCCCGTTGCCGGATTGAAGCGTGTACAGCGTTATGCCAAACTTGTGCTTCGAGTCGCCGTTCTTGTCTTCCGCGTTGATTTTGAACGGTGTGTTGAACGCCTCCGGCCGCACCCCGGGGCCAGCATGAACGTCCGCCCGCACCACATCTTCAAGCGTATCAAAGCCGCGCTCAGACATGCCTTTCTTGGTGGCCACTCTGGGAGGTTTCGACCACAGCTCCGGAGCGTGCTCTGCGTACGCTGAGATAAGTTTGGTGGACAGCATTTCTTCAAGAAACTTGTGGCCGGGCGACGGATCGTCCGGATCAAACAGCATTTGCAACTTGCAGTTCGATCCGTCCTCGGCCCAAAATCCTACAATCTTGCGCGGAGCCAAGTCAACCTCCACGGGCTTTCCGTCTCCATTCACCAGTTTTACCCGCATCCCGTCGCGAACCCACTGCGCATCTTCAGGCACTCGGTCAGGAAGCGCAGACGACATTCGAGCCATCAGATCGGTCAATGCAGACTCTGGATATTGCTGAATGCTCCGGCACACAGACGCCACTTTGGCCTTTTTGGCATCTGGGCCATCACATACATTTGATTCAGATTCAACGGCACGTTTCAGAGGAGAAGACATTGTATTACGCGTGGATTAATGGTAAATTGAGCACCTAAACGCATTACAAACAGCAAACGACGCATAATTGCCAACTGGCAGAAATTACCGAAAAGCCAATTTTTTGCCAGGGGGGGGGTGGGGGAGAGGGTATGGTATAGGTATATTTCTTTTTATATTAATATTTAAAATTATTTTAATATATATATATATAACATAGAATGTAGTATATGTATGTACCCCCTTGATTCCCCCGGTACCCCCATCAACCGAAAAGCCAATTATGAGCGAAATTTGCAAAGTTGCCTTTGGAGTTGGCGCCCTTCTCATAATCTTTTTTTTGCTTACAATTCTTATTTTATGTGTGTGGAAACCCGCCGATTCTTCCAAACCCGTAGCACAAATTTCGAACATTGGGCTGTCGCTCCTCAATCAAGACCGGGAAGAGGTGGTGTTTAAGATGGAACCGCCTAAAAAAACATATCAAAACGAGAACGACTCGGAGGTTTAACGCCGACCTGCTTGTGAATTGCTTCTGCCATTTGTTCTGGGGTTTGGGTTGCATCTATATTGATTATCTCTGCATCTCGAGATTGCATTATGTCGTCAAATATTGTGTAGTATTGTTGCAAGGACTCTACAGACCACCGCGTGTCCCCCGGCGCCCTGCGTTGATTGAGCCGAACAACGGCTTCTTCCGGCGACAGCATTAAATTAAAGTGATGTGCCGATGAAATTGACGGCAGCTGGGTTCCTATTCGTCTGAGCTGCTCTGCGCATTCCATAGTGCGGTCGTCTGATAGCACGGCCAGTTGGTGGAACACCAGAGCAGACGTTGGGCTGCGCTCCACAACAATTACCGGCGGGTGACTTTTTTGAAATGTTGTGCGCGGCAGCATGTCTGCCAGTTGCTGATACCACGACAACACTAATGTCTGAAAATGCGTCAACGCAAACTCGTATTTCATTACATCTCTAAACAGTTCCGCAGACTCCAGGTATTCGCCTGCGTCTTTACGGCTACAAATGGAAGCTTCCAGCGCCTCGAGATCTGTGAGAGCAAACGACCATTGCACCAACGGTTCCTGAATGACCGTAAATTTGTATTTGGCTGCTAGGTGACCTAGAACAGTACTTTTCCCTGCTCCTGGCGGCCCGTCAAGAAACACAACTTTGCGGGACATTGCGCTCTGATCACATTAAACGTGCGCGCAAGTATGACTTGCGCATCGGAAGTTAAAAAACCAGTATTTGTCCACGCGCACACGTTAAACGATACCATTGTTGCATTTGCACGACTAGAACAACTATTCCGGACCCAAACGCTTTGTAGCACACCGTGGTTAGCTGCTCACGGGGGAGCGTTAGCATTTGCGTGGGCCGCTACCGGCGTGCGCATTGAAGAGATTGCAACCGCAATCGCTGCGTGCGCTACCATAGATGAGCTCGCCCGGTGTACGCTGAACGACCAGGCCCACACCGTTCTGAACAACACCGACTTTTCTCTTATTCTGAGCAAAGGCAACGCGTGGCATTCTCGCGAAGAGAAAATTGTTACCAAGTTCAAGTTTGGGTGCCACCGAGATCTGTGCGCTCTAGTTGCTGCAAGCTGTAGCTTCCCAAAACTGAGTGACGGCGTGTGCAGTCAACAAAATGTTTCTATTCACAATGCAAAAAATCAACACAAAATGCTACCGCTGCCTCAAACCAACGACATCAACGTGCAGCTTTACAGCCCAGCACCACAGTGCATGCGCGAATTGCCAGCGGTGTCAAAAGAGTCGGTGTGCGGGCTTTACTACATGACTACACAGATGTGGACTGCTGCGCGACTACCGCCAGTTCTTGAAAGTTCTGAAATTCCCGCCTCAAATCCAACGCGGTGACCGTGATTTTTTTGCGGTCACACGCACGCAGCTGTGCCTTTTTAAACAACGACACGGCCAGGTCCTCGGCCGCGGTGCGCAATGCTTCGATTGCATCTGCGTTAAACCGCATGGGCTCGTTATCTAATCCTTTGTGGTTCTGAGCAATCTCGCGGATCCACCTGGCGCATGGTGCTTTGGGCAGCAGCAACTCGGTACCCTTTTGGTACCGCCGGATTTCGCGGAGCGCCACCGTGCCCGGGCGGTATCTGTGCGGCTTGCGCGCAATCTGTTTGACCTTTCGCAGACTTTGATCCCCATCCTCCTTCTGATCTGAAGTTTTTGTAGTTCCATTAGAAAGGGGTTTTCGTTTTTCCGGAGTGTGCTTGACGCGAACCATGATGAATTGATATGTACGAAAAAGTGTGGACCACTTAGCTCAAAGTTGATTTTATGCACAAATTTACCAGCTGGCAAAAACAGGCCTAATTGCAACCCGATATGCAATTATTTGACACAATTTGGCTCCTATATATCATTCTCCAGCTTTGATCAAATTCTTTAGCGCAATGGACGACATTGAAGTACCGTGGTGGGCGACCCAGCCGTTTCACATGCTGTTTGGCACCCACGAGGCGCTGCCGGCCTACATCAGCACCGAAGCAATCCACAGCGTGGTCAAAAAGCACGGGTACGGCAACCTTCAGGCCGACGACAACGCGGTGTCGCTGTGGACGGATCGTAACGGCAAACAGCTGGCCCGGGTTCGCTTTACCGGGGTCAACCAAAACTCGGCGCATTTCAAGCGCAACCTGAAAATTGTGGAAGCAGCTCGCGCCGGCAAAGCAATTGTGCACTCGTATAAGCGTCGACGGCGGGGCGAAGACGACACCACGTTGGAGCTGGTGGGATACATTGACCGCCGGGTTTCCCAGCTCGACCCGCCCGAGGCCGTTTTGATTCGAAACCAAAGCGACCCCGCTGGAACGGGTGCCTCGGTGTAGACCATGGAAACCTTTGGCACGTTTGCGCGCGGCGAAGCCGCCGATTTAATGCGAATTTCGCGGAGCACATTGACGTTTACTCTGACTTATCGCGCGGTCACCTCTCTGGTGGATCAGAAGCAGCGCCACATGGCGCTGGTGGGGATTGGGGTGTGCGCTATTATTTTCATTAGTAAAAGCATTGCTCACTTTGCCTCAACCACCAAGTCAAAGCATTTTTTTGCGTTTTTGGATCTAATTGCGCACTTGGCCCAGTTGACATCCGAAGTGGCCACTCAGTTTGTGTCCAACCTGGTGGCCATCTTGTTGGGCACCGCGTTCTCAGAAGCAATCGATCTGTGGTGGATTATTTTATTTGCCCTGTTTGGCGTTTGCATAGTGTGGTACGTGACCGAAGATCTCAAGTCGGCGTAACGCAATGTCCTTAGCTATTACTAAGCGCGGGACTGTCTCCGCCGCGGTCACACGGCAGGTAGCAGCTGGGCAACGGTGGACATGCGCTGGGTGTGCTACGCTGCTTCCCGCGGCGTTTCAAATTGATCACATCAACCCGCTGTGGGCGGGGGGGGCCGACGAGCTGCACAACTTGCAGGCATTATGCGCCAACTGCCACGCAGACAAAACCCAAAAAGAAAGCATACTCAGGAGAGAGAACGCAAATAAAGCCGACAAATTAAATGCATACGATAACCGAACCGACATTGTAATATCGCCTACCAAATTTCAGTGCGTTGAGTGCCTTCAAATTCGACATCGTACCACCGCTCACCCCGTGTGCTGGGTAATTGAACGGCGCTTCAGCCCGGAAGCGGCCGCGGCGGCAACGCGCCGCGTAGCCACCGCGTTAGCTTCATTTGAATTTGCCCCGTTTAATAAAACTGATTAATCTAGGTTTATTTGTATACTTGTCGCACCACGTACGGCACATATCGATTCCCGTGCCGGCGTTGAAGCCGCCCCAGCCGCTGCTTGAGCGCGTTGGTGCGGTGTTGGCCGTACGTTGTTCTATTGTACGAGGAGGCGTGTTTTTGGTCGTGAAGAGTGCCCTCCGCGTAATTGGTGTGACTGACTGGAGCAACTTTGACGGCGGGTGGGATGGGCGTCCATGTTTGCGGGATCAAATAATATGGGTTGGTAAACCGTTCGTGCTGAACAGCCGGCACCTTCCCGTGTTCAAACAGCTCGCGGTCCGTTTTGAATATTTTACCGCACGCTGCACACTCAAAGTCTCCGTACTTGTCCACCGGCGTGCACCATCGTCCCCCCCCTTTGATGGCCAGGTTCGGCAACGTGGCCAGCAACGCATCGCGCCGCTTCGGCGCACACCAAATGGGTCCACAGAATTTGGTGCCCGCGCGGACCGTGATTGCACACCGCTGGTTCACACCGTTGACCACAATGTGTTCTACCTTGTGCGGCCGCACTGATCGCGTTTCGTATCGACCCCCGAGCGCGTGCAGATACAGCACGGTGTCCACTGCTGCAAGGGCGGTCACAACGCCGCGGTAATACGCCACCACCACGGTGTTGGGCACAATTTTAATGGATTGATGCTTCAACACCTTTTCGCCGGAGTCGATTTTAAAAATTGTTTCGGGGGTGCGTTCGGGTATATCCATTGCGTCCATAATATTAGTAAGGTTTGTTGCCTCCAATTTTACCGGCAGTGCGTCAATCAGAATTGGCGAGGTCACCGGAGTTGCCACAATGGACGCACTCGATGGTGATCTGGACGGGGATAACGACATGACGTGCGTCACCGTTTCTGGCCCCGATGCGTTCGAACCGGCGTATCGCTTGTGCGGAACTGGAGCGGGCCCACAGTGCGCTGCGTCCGGAGCGTTTTGTTTTTTTTGCGCCTTTTCAGAATCGCCAGCTGGCAGCGAACGGGGGTTGGTGGAAGACCTCAAAGAGTTGGTGCGGCAGCTCAACACGGAACGCAAAGAGATCGAGGTGATTGCGGAAGCGGTGTATCACGCTTACAACGACATGGTTCGCGACGAAGTTGAGTGGACCGCGCCAAACGGCAAAGTGTATGAAAAACCGGAGTGGACCGTCGCCACCATTCAAAAACACCTGCTGTTTTCCACCGAGTTTGAAGAGCTGTTTGAAAACGGCGTGGACCAAATCTTTCACTCCTTAATTTATAGGCTCAACGATCGAGCAATCAATGCGGCTGACAAGAGCGTGGACAAGGAAACCCACGGCATGTTGATGGACACCATTAGAAACTTTAGAGCGTGGAAAAAGGATCGGCGTCAGGCTGCTCGGAAAGTGTAAAGTTGCGCTGTGGCCACCCAAACGCGTTGGCCACATCAGCTGTGGTAGAGTCCGGCGGACAAGTAGACAACCACGCGGTTTCGTGCCGCCACTCCTGCGAAGAGTCGTGGAGGATAGTCCACAATTCGTCGGCAAACAGTGGCTGTATGGCCGACACCCCAACGGCTTTTACAAAGTCCGGGTGGTGGCTTGTCTTTAGATTTTCCGCCACTTCTTTGGGGTTAAATATTGGAGCTGGAGCGGCTTGTTCTTGTGCGACCAGCAACCCGCGACGGAGGAACGTGGAGTGCATCGCAAACGAATTTACGCAGCAGCTGTGCTGGTGTATTACAGCCGCGTATTTGTTGTTAAACATGCCGCACATCAATGCGTGCGGAGCCGACCCTGTCGACGGGTACATGGTCTCAATCTGTTGCGCAATCCACTGCGCAAACATATCTGCATCGGCTGTTAACAAGTCTGTGTTGGGCTCACACAAAATAAGGAGATCGTGTTTACGGTCAGACGGGGCAAAAAACACAAACATGACCACTTGATGTGTACATGCAACGGTGGCAATATACCTCTTTATATAATAGACATCCACAAATAGTGCTGCATTATCATGCAACTTGTTCTCGGCCCTACGCAAACGTGCATCACCTTGCCCGATGATTTTATCTTAGCATGCAATCTCAAAACCCCGATACAAGACGTAATTCACCAATGCACAATCGACAGCGTGCTGCACACCATTCGCGCGTGGAAGCTTTATAAATTTGAAAGCCTGTTGAACAGCACGCACTTTCCGTGGTGGGAAGCTGCGGTAGTGGCACAGCGATGCAACAACGCTGAGCTAATTGATGCGTTGCAATCCTTTGTTGTGGACAAGCACATCAACGGCAATTACAACATTCGAATTGTTTGGACCCGAATGCAATACTTATCCATTCAACACAACGCGTATGCTCGGCACCACCCTTACAAATACTTTGACGTAGACGAGCTCACCCCGCTCATAAACAACCCGGAGCTCGTCGACTTTGGGCGAGTAACCGCAGAGCGGTTTAAAACGCGGCTGCAAACAAAAAGCCGAACGTGCCACGAACTTCAGATATTGGCCGCACGAATTAACTTGAAGCCGCCAACGCTCTCGTGCGTCAACTTTTGTGTAGACGGAAAATCGTACGTGTGTGTCGGCCCTCCGCACAACGACTGCGATGCCGCTTTAGAACTGTTAAAAAGTAATGTTACCATCCAAGAAGGAGTTCCGAAGTGGCTAATAACCCAGATGACGGAAGCCAACGACACGCTAGACAAACTTGAGCAAAAACTAGACTGTGCAATTGAAAAGTACGAACAACTGCAACTGTCGGCAAACTTTATTATCGGCCATTTAAAACGGTTCACCGACGTCTACAACCTCAAAAACAGCATAATAAATTTGATGACACAAAACATACAACGTCAATCTGAAGCCGTACAAGCTCTACAGCACGAAGTCAACGTGCAGACGGAGATTACAAACAAGCTGCAAGACACTATGGACTGGTACGTCCGAGAAACAGACGAAATAAAACTGTTTGTTCAATGGAAAACCGACTGCGTAGCACTAGAGGCTAAGCTAAGTGCCACCGCATAACTTGAGCCTATTCTTCATCAGAGCTTTCTTGGTCGGTTACGCTTTCGCTTAATCGCTGCATCACGCGCCTGCGCTTCATAATCTTCGAACGCCGCTCATTTATTTCCGGGCTAATTATATCTCGATCAGAGTTGTTGTCCTCTTCTGAACTCTGAGACGGCATCTCGCGCTTCTGGCGTAATGGCGTGTCTACAATAGAGGTCTGGTCATTGTACACTACAAAGGTTCGGACCGCCTCGTAGGTTTTAATACTTTCTTCGAAGAGCATGCCTGCCACGTAGGGCTCCATCGTGTCCGAAGTCATCATCATGGCCCCGTCCACATCCTTGATTTGCTTATCGGCCGGCAGCTCGCAGTTGAGGTACCCTACCGCGGCGGGAATCACATGCTCGGGCTCATCTCGACGCTTCCCAACGCAGAACGAAATCTCGTACTCTTCGTACGTCACCTTGATGCGCGCAACAACGCTATACATCACATCGTAATGCAGGTGGTACGGTGCGTCGCAGCCTAAGTATCGCTTGCAGTGCGCATCTTGAACAATTTGGTACAGCGGCGTGTGCGCCGCCGGGTTGAACTCCACCTCCGCGTATTCCCGAGGAAGCAAATCGTCGCTCATTGACGGAGACGTCATGTTCTCCACCCGCATGGTCAAAGTGGTGTGCTTAAAGCAACCGCTCGCGTGGCGATCGGCGTTGTTGTTCTGCACCCGAATGGTCTTGTGCTTGTCCAGCATCGTCGCCGTAATCGGCACCTCGTTGAGACCAATTCCGCGCTTGCACTGAAGCCCTTCCACAAAGGCATCCCCGGGACGGTGCGATCCACCAAGAATCAACGCCAGCTCCGAAATGCTCCGAATTTCGGCCTCAATCGGCGACTGCGTCGACGATGCCGTCACCTGGAGCAGCGCATCGAGCGGCACCTTCAGCACTCCGATGCCCATCCGCTTCTCTTTCTTGTAGGTGCCATTTGCAGGAGCCACCGTCAAGATGCCTCCATCGGGCAGCGGATCCTGCCACGACGCCGGGATCTGCGACGACTCCATCGACGACACCTCGTGAATGCGGCCAACTCGAACTTGCAACCAGTCGCCACCAGCGTGGTAGTCCGTCTTGAACGAGCAGACACCCGACATGGCCATCATGGTCAACTCTCGGTGCAGCGTGTCCTGATCAATCGACTCGAGCTGCGGCGGCAAGTCGCGCTGCACCACCGCCTGGTTCTCAAACATGTTGAGCACATCCCGGCTGAAGCAGACAAACGACTCCGTGTCATAGTCCAAATCCCAGTCACTCGGGTCGTTTTCAAAAATGTGCCGCAGCGAAGCCCAGATGGTATTGGTCAGCCCGGTCCGCACCTCGGGTCGCAGCACATACGACGCCAGCACGGTCACGTACTTTTTCAGCGGGTACTTTAAGATTGTGGTGCCTTTGTGTTGCGAATGCCGCATGTCAACCATCGTCTGCTTCACCACCGAAAGACCGTGCTGGCTCGGCAACATCGCCTGCACCCCGCCGTAGTCAAAGGGGGTTAATGTGGTCATAAAGTACCGATTATCACACCCGGTCTCGGACCGGCCTCGCACCGGGCCTTGCGCATCAAAGGCTACGTTCGAGCGGATCGCCGCCACCACCTCGTCAAAGACTTCGTTCGTGCCGGTCAGCTCCATCACCCGCCACATCGCCCGCAGCGCATCAGTGTCGGTGACCCACGAGCTGGCCACAATGTACCGAATGAACTCAACGTCCAGCTTGGCTGTCGATGGCATCGTGTGGCGTACGTGCTGAAGCCACGCCGACGACACCCGCTCGGCCATCAGCGCCACCGACAACGCCTCGATGTGCGCCATCGCCCGCACCCGGAAGCGCTTCTGGAACAGCGACCCCAGCTTGGTGCGAGCCAGAGCAATCAGCACATCGTACATCGCCGTAGTCGGCTGGAAAAACCCAGCAGCGTGGGTCTTCCAGAAGCTGTACGTCAGCGCTCTCACCAGCCGCTGCACCGTGGTCACCGCCGTCTTCTCGTCTTTTCGCCGGGGCCGAGACACGGCGTTTAATGTTGCATTGTGCTCCGAGTACCCAGCTCGGGTCTGCCCGGGGTGGAAAATGATCGCCCGGTCCTGGAGAGCCCGATCTTTCTCCGCTAACGTGTCGTTGGCGTTGCCGGCAATCGCCTCCAGCTTCAGAAACCGAAAGTCGGTCGGCGTCCACACTCCGCTGGCGGTCTGCTGCTGCCGCGAATGCTCAATCACCCCATCCGCCAACGCGGTCTTGCGGGTGGCAAACGAGCTGGGGTGCAGCGACCCCTCGAGCTCATCCATAAAGGTGTGCAGCAGCACCGACATGCGGTGGGTAGAGCCTTGCCCGCTGGTGGTGCCGTTGCTCTTGGAAATCGCGGCCTTGGGAGTGCACGCTTTGGACGTCTTCAACGCCACCGACTTGCCCACCCCAGCTTTGCTAACCGCCACCATAAACACGGCAGGGTACTGCGTGCTCAGCATCGCGGCCCGGCCAAAGCTACCCGCGTGAAACATGCAGATCGCCGCCTGTGACTGCGTCAGCTGGCACCCTTCGGTAAACATGTCCGCTCGATCCGCCATCAGGAACGAATCCAGCCCGTACCGTTTGTTCATCCGCCGGCACATGTACTCGTTGGTCCGCGTCAGGTACTCAAACGCTTTTTGCGACGCCGCGCTCTTGTGCTTCGGCCCAATCTTTTTCATAATAGACTCGTACTCGCGCTCCACCGCGTAGTACACCCCGGGAACCCCGGCCTGAGACGGATCCCTGAAGAGCGTCTTCATCACCCGCGGTGCGTACTGCTCAATCAACGCGTGCGGCTGATTGTTGAGAAAGTAGGCCTGCCGAATGATCTCGGTCTTACGCCGAGCCGAAGCCAGCGCCCGAAAGAAGCTGTCGACCACTTCGCGATCGCTGTCGCCAAACTCATCCTCGCGCTGAGCTTCTATCGGCGCAATGTCCGCCGGATCAATAATGTGATCTTTCATCACATCCTCAAGTTGTTCCGAGGTCATCTCGCTCGTGTCCAGACAAATCCCGGCCTCCATCATCCGACGCCGAATGTACTCGGCTTGGTCTACTAGCGGTGCATTGTAGTCGGGGAGCGCAGACAGCGCAAGGAAGTTCACCTTGTCTACCAGCGCTCGGTACAAGTTGTTCTCGCGCACTTCATCCGGGATGGTGAACAGCACCTTGCCGTCAACCTCGGTCATGTAATTGGCAGGGTCCCGCTGGCACTCGGGAAGATTCCACTGCTCGTACTTCATCTTGTTAAACCGGCTCTTCATCGCCGTCTGCGCCTGCAACGGGCCAAACAGATGATTTTCCGGCAGATCAACAGTGATCCCGTCGCAATCGTCCACCGGAGGCAGCGGAATAGATGCAGATGCGTCCTCGTCGGACAACGAAACATCCACAGCAACATCGTCGGGGTCTTCTTCTTCAAACGACGCTGCGTTGAAAGCACCGGCTTGAGAAACCACAACACCTGGCTCGTCTTCGGCATTGTCTTCTTGAGCCTCCTCTACAGCATCCACGTCCAGTATGATCGGCTTGTCAAACTCAACCAAGTTGTCCTTGAGAGCACCAGCCCACTCGGCAATAATCCGACGCGCCATGTCCAGGGTCTTGATGCGCGCAGGATTCACGCAATAGTCTCCGGGATCTAGGTCGGCAGGGTTGACCCGGTGGCTCGCACGACGCCGCCGGCTCGTGTCCGGGTTGATGTCCACTTGAAAGTGCGCAGTCAACAAGCTGCACAGCGTAGACATGACCATCCGCGAGCACACTATGTGGAGCCGGTAGCCAACCACAGCGCAATGTCGCGCCTCCTCGCGGTCGCTTTCGGCCGGGAAAAAGTTCGAAGCCCGCTGGAGCTCATCATCCACCAACGTCTCGATGCCAACAGTAGCATTCGCCCGCTGGGCCACATCAATGATCAACAGCACCATGCTGACAATCCGGGTGGACGAAATGCTCTCCTCGGTGTTGGAAAATGCAACCAACCCTTGAGGCCACAGCAATCGCGCCAACTCAATCACCAGATGGTACGAGCGCGGCTGGTCAACGCCAACAAACCGGTTGAGCGACCGCATGTAGTGGATGCGGCCCTTCTCCGCGCGCTCGCGGTGCATCTGCAACGACGTGGCAGTGGGCAACGTATCATTAACCGGATCCATGGTGGGACGATGTGCCAAAATGAAATATTACCGTTATGTAACGTTCAAAAAATGCCAATTTTTAAATTCTTGCCAATTGGCAAAAAAATTTGCAGAAAAGTTACCTTTCGGACAATTCGTGCGCACAGTATTTACAAACATGCCCAAAAGCACCGAAACCTGCCAGCCACTGGGTCTAGCCGAGACCGGAGACTGCGATTCCGACGGTAGCGATGGCTCGTGGAGCGCAGGCCAGGTGAGCGACTCTGACGACGTCGACGAAGATTGTCTTTCCGACACCCGGTTCGAGGATCTGGCCGATGCGTTGCGCGAGAATTCATCTGATGCGGATGAAGACGAGGACACTGCTTCAGACAAGCCCGACGACGACGATAGCGATAGCTTAATGGAAGAGTGCGCAGCACAGAAGACGGGGGGGCAGAGGGCGATCAAGGGCGGGAAGTCGGATTGGCAGACAGCCCTGACTGTGCCTGTGTCGTCCGTTGTAAGCATTGCTGGAAAAATTATGAAAACGTGGATGCAAGCTCCAAACACAACCTGCGACTGCGTGGTAAAGCCGGACGAATCCGAACAAATGCTCAACATCTTGAAACCAGAAGACTTTTTGGTGATTGATCGAGAAAACGGAGGGCTGTACTCGCGCGCGTGGGTGATTGATGACGACAAGTTGACGGATGCAAAGGCGGTGCTCACCGGGGAATTTTTGTCCGTAGAGCACGAAAAGGCGTTGATTCTTGCAGTGCTGATTCAGCTATCAGCGGGGCGATTCAAGAATGACGAAGAAAAGATCAACGCAGTTGCAAACAAAAACTTTACCAAGCTGTGCAAGCTTTCAGCTGCTGCGTATGATAAGTACTTGTTGGCCAACAAGGACTGGGAGTACAACGCAGGAGACTACAACGGCATCGTCAAATGGATTATTGACAGCAAGTTTTTGTGGATGGGTGACGGGCCTCACAAACAAATTTTTTCTAAGAATACTCTAATTGCATTGTCGAAAGAGTTTGCAAAGCCCTCGAAAAAGAGCTCGCAAAACAGAAAGGGCGTGCTTGGAATGTTGGCTAAACGCTCAAAGTCTGTCAAGGGAACAAAAAAGAAAGCGGCCCGTTCCAAAGAAAAGTCAACATCTAAATCGACTTTAGTTGCAGAGCCGAAGCCAGCGCCAGAGCCAGCGCCAGAGCCGGAGCCGGAGCCGGAGCCGGAGCCGGAGCCAGAGCCAGAGCCAGAGCCGAAGCCGGAGCCGGAGCCAGAACCGGAGCCAGAACCTGAGCCAGAACCGGAGCCAGAACCGGAGCCAGAGCCAGAGCCAACTCTGCAAAAAACTTCAGCAGGTCAAAAACGAAAAAAGGCTAAACGGCAAGTGACAGAGGCCCGCCCGAAAAAACGGGTCAAATCTTCAGATACTACCGTTGTAAACGTATTTGTAATTGGAGGATTGACAGACGATGCCAAAGAACTTATAAAAAGCTTGCAAACGGGCCACTAATTTTTTTTAAAGGTTTGTGTTTTGCACCAGGCTTGGAAAAGGGGCGTTCTTTTGGAGATTTGTTGCAAATAGTTGTTACAATTAAAATAATGGATGCAAGTGTCAATGCGAGTGCCCACTGTCGAATCTGTACAACCCATTCGGGCACTTCAACGTCGTACGAATCGTACACATAGGAACTTCCGAGAGCATCAAAAATAGCCGTCATGTTGATGACCCTGCAATTCGGTAGGTGAGCCTGTCCCTTTGACACAATTGGCTGAATTACAACTTGATCGTTTGTGTCTTCATTGCATGCAATGGTAATGTCCCCGGTCGTGTGATACAACGCTGCTATTGTATTATCCACTCGGTTGGGCACCTTGAGGTTTTTAATGTCCAGCTTGTCTACGGAAACGGCGTGCGAGGATGACGGCAGCGAGACGGAAAACCCCACGTTGTCCTCGGTGACCGCAACGTTGGATATTTTCAAGTTGAGCGCTTCTTTGCCAATTGTTTGAATGCGATCTTTTATTGTTAAGTCTTGAATAAGAACATTGTTTCCAGACACGTGAATACCTCCATACAGCTGCACTTGCGCGTTAATCATTGGTGTGATGGTTGTACCGGTCGTAGCAATCACGGGAGTGTCAAAATTGACAACGCCGGACCGAGCGTTGAACGAGCAATCGGCATTTAGAAAGTACTTGGTGTTGGCGCGCAAATTGGGCGGCGTAGACTGACACAGCACACACTCGTAACTGGTTTCGGTTGCGCCTGCAATGGCTCTGCACCCATCCGGGGGAGGGGTTACCCCAACCGCAAAGCTAACACACACAATATGCAGAATCATATTCTTTGATGTTTTCTTCTATTTTATTCGAAAATAGCGGCGGAAGGTTGAAACGATCCTTTTGAAAGCAAGGATTCGCCGTTGGCGGATGTTGCCGACAAGTTTGAAAAGTACGATTGATACAAAAATACTAATCCAGAAAACGTAAACAAAAATAAAAAGGACATGAGGCCGTACATCCCGTTAGTTTCGGCAGTGTTTAAGTCCGTAAAGGCGTCGGGCACCGCCACGAGCAACACGGAAATTTTGGCGGTCCATCCAAGGTAACTGTACACCATTTCAGTCCAGTAGTCATTTGTCCAAGGTTTGAAAACCCCGGCTCCGTTTTTGTAAAAGGCCCACAATCGACAAAAACAATGAATTCCAAATAAAGACCACATAACCACGTAAATTGGCGTAATAAATGACGGCGGCTCTTGAAGAATAACCAAAACAACTTCAATAATTTGAAATATAACCGCTACGGAAAATAATAAAATTGATTTTGTTCTGCCGCGAGTTTGGGCTTCGGTGCTGCCAAGTGGGAAGTCAAGCACATACCCTATCCGTTGCTGCGAGAATCCCAGCCCCAAAAGAACAATGACAACCACAACATCTTGAATGCCGGGAGTGCCGGGTTCAGTGCCCGCAAAGAACGTTCCCAGCGTACCAGCAGTAGCGGAAAACCCATACTCGGTCCATTTTACGGAATTCCACCAACCCCGGTTGGCTCGATTTTCACTTTTGCAATAACAAAACAGATAGTACAAATGCGCAATGACGGCTATGCACTCTTGCCCAAGAAAGAAGGACAATGCAATAGGTTTGTACGCCGAACCTTGAATGCTAAAAATTAAAACTATGGCGAGCGTTGCAACTACATGCAAAATCAACGCAGCGACGTCGTTGGCATACCGGCCATTTTCAATGCACCCCATTTTATTCAGAAGAATGTGGCTCGAATATAACAAACTTTAATTGTGAAGCTGGTGGCACCACGCCGAAAACACCGCCGCAATGTAGGTTGCAAAAATGCCCGCGCCAATGGTTGTGGTCTTTCCGTTGACAGTGCCGGGGCACCGGGTTTTGCCCAGCACAATGATGCTCTCGTTCAATAGAAACCACGACACAATTAAAATGACCACTGACGACTTGGACGCCGTCGACCATGTGGGGATAGAAAGCAGTAATAGGCCCAACATTACATATCCGCGCGCGGAGGCTTCATTATGATAAGGCTCAAAGTCGGTGTACCCGTTGCGGTAGAGCGACACCGACGCTTCGCTGCACGCCTCGGTTTTCCACGGACTGGCAATGGCTACGATGCTGGCAATCAAAGCCAAGGCAATCAAAACATACGTCGCAATGGAATCTTTTTTTGCAGACTTGTTTGCGGACAAAAACATTGTAAAGTTTGAAGGCTCGGGCGCTACCGTGGTGTTTGCCGTTAAGTCGCTGAATCAAGTGTTCAAAGTCCCAACGCGCGACGGGCTCAAGTTTTTTCAGATTGAGCTGGACGCAATCCGAAACGCCGAGTTTGCGCACGATCTGGGGTACGTCTACGCCGCAATTACCACCGCCAACGCCGAGATGATTCGCCAGATTCCAAAGAAATGCAACGCGCTGTGCGGAGTGGGCGACCCAATCGTGTCAATGCCGCTGCTGTCGGGAACAACCGCGCTGGAGGCACTGTACACAAAAAAAATAGACACTCAAATAATTGCCAGGGCAATTGTGGATCACGTGGCAAAACTCCAGGGACACCAGTGGTACAACACCGACCTTAAGCTCGAAAACATCCAGTTGACCGACGATGGGCGCGTCGTGTTTCTCGATTGGGGGTCGCTGTGCAAGAAGGACTCAAACTGCCCTACCGCAACGTTTGCTGTAATTGGGCACACTACGTGCCCGAGGACGTGCGGATCGTTGGCGGCTGTTTTGACGTTGGCCGAATTATTCAAACTCCCAATCCCCGATGACCGCAAGTTGTCGGAAGGGGTTTACCTCGACTTGCGCGAAGAGGTGCTCGGGAAACTCGAAAACCCACACGATCACCGGCTGCGCCAAAACACAATTAATGCGTTCTAATGGTAATCAAACTCAACCAATGCAACCGGATTTGTGCAAAGCAACTCCGCTACAAACGTGGACTTGTTCCCGGGCTCAATGTTAAAGGCGCCCACTCGCTTAAAAAGAGGATGCTGCGCGCACAGCGCTAGCTTGATTGCAGTCTTTAGCGACGTCCTGCTCCAATCAATGTTTTTTACTTTCCACTCATACCGGTTCATTCCAAAAGTGCGCACGGTGAACTGAGACACTTTTTTTTCTTTCAGCAGCAATAAAGTCTTGCCGTGGTCACAGCCGCTGTCGCGCAGCTGCATGTAAACGTCAATGTCGGCCGCGGCTAGGTTTAGAATCAGCTCCAAGCACGCAGACTGGGGGCACACGTCCACAAAGGTGCCAATCGCTTCGTTATTGAATCCGTAGCTGCGAAACTCGGCCGCAGCTGCAATGGCCGCCGCTAAGTTGTGTTTCACATACGCCAACAAGTTGGCGGCTTCTTGGGTTCGCAAAAAGATTATGGTTTTGGGTGGCACAGGACAATCAAACTGCTGTTTTACGGCGTCTTCATCAAACAACGCCGCCGCGATTCCGCCGGTATGGCACGCCGAAAACACATTGACCGCACTCCGGTCCCAACTCAACGCTTTGAGAATGGTTTGGCGCAGATCGATCAGCCGGCTAGACAACTTGCGCGCGGCCCGGAGGCCGTCGTGAGGGGACCATATTGCCACATCTGCCGACATTTTTGAAAAAATGATGATTTTTTTAATGTGTGCAAAAATATACAAGTTGGGGTTGAAAGTTGGCACAATTGCACACCGCCATGTCCTGGGAATGCCCGCGATTCGACAAATACTCGCCATCGGACCCGTATAGCTGGGCCCGCGAGTGCAGCAGGAAGAGCAAATACGTTTGCGCCGTTTGCAATGAACATATTGATAGGAAGGCCAGGGCGTGCGGGTGCATACTGACCCACTTGGTGTGCGCCAAGTGCCCGACGCTGGCCGTCAATTGCCGCTCGCCCAGCTGGGTCCAAATTGCAATGCCAGCAAAACCCGCCGTGCGAATCATGGCGAACCCAAACGAGCTGGGAGACGTGATGCTCCACGCGTTGAAGCGGATTCACGGCATCGAATACGGCGTAAACGAAATGTGCGACGAGCGGCCGTGGCATCTGGTGGAACACGGGGGGCAGACCCCAACAGTCTTGTCGATTGTGGCGGATGTGGGCGACGTGAGGGGGGCCCCGCTGGGGATTATCTTCGAGAACGCGGTCCACGACATGACCGGGGTCCGCGTGAGATACGTCGATCCGGATCGGGGGGGGAGGGAACTGAATGTTGGTGACGTGGTGGTGGCCATCAACGGCAAGAGCGTTCGTGGAGCTACCGCTAAGTATGCGTCGTCGACTTTGGTGGCCGAAATCTGGACAAAGGATGGCATGGTGGATTTCCACCGGTTTCAGCGCGCCGAAGAAAAGGGCCACATTATAAACTTGATCAAACAACCGGAACGATGCATTGGAATTGTGGTGCACGCCAGGCAGGAGATTAAGGACTCGTTGCTGTTGTGCGCCATGCTATTCAAGGCGCTGGAAATCACCGAGAAGACGGGCAGCAGAAACGTGGGCGGGTCGGTCGAAGTTTGCTACAAGTGGACCGCAGTAGAGGGCGTCAAACACAACACCCACCGCATCGTGCTGTGCATCGATGGGTGCAAAGCCCACGAAATCGTAAAGGCGCTGAATGGTTGCACCGCGGTCGTGCTCACAAAGGCCCACTCCGCCACAGTGGCTTCGGCTATCGCCAACGCGGTGGCCCACATGGCGACGTGGAACGACTAAGCAGTAAAGTCTTCAACGAGGCGGTCGTTCACTGTCACGTACATGAATAGCGTTTCGCGCGTGCTGGCCGGAGCGATAGACAATGCTCGGTTTGACAGGTTCCACGCGACGGCCACGCCCAACAGCACAAATAAAACGGCCATCGCCCCGGCAAACGTCTCGTAGGCGGGCGCAAACAACCGCGTGGCGTCGGGGCCAACCGAAAATTCATTGGTTATTAACGTTAGATGGATCGCAATTACCACAATCGTTAGTAGCCCTAGCAGGCGGTGCAGGTACCCAGTCAGTACAAAGTCGGGCTTGTAGATGCTGCGGGCACTGCCGAGCATAGCGTTGAGAGTAATTAGCGTTGCCACAGCCCAGCCGGTTGCCCGGTGCGCTTGGCCAGCCGGCTGGCGCCGGGGGGAGGCACACGCCGCCAAAATGGCGGCGGCCCACACAAGAATCACCGCCGTAGACATTATTACGTAGTGCGTTTTGTAAAGCTTGGCTACGTGCGCGGTAATGCCTAGAAAGAGCAGCGTTGTTGCCACCACAAACAGCACCAGAGGGGTCGACGCAGACAACGTCTCGTCGGGGGTCGGCTCAACGGGGAGTGACACCGCAGAACGACCGGCAACCCGGCCGGAGTAGAGCGCCCACCCAATCGTTGACCCGGGGGCGTAGTACGTGTCGCCGAGCAGAGAGGCAGACGCTGTCCCAGCCGCAAACAGCCGGGGGGCCGTCACGCTCGCCATCGTTGTTCCGTTGACTCGAAAGCCGTCTTTGCGGTCAATCA
>PBMP01000107.1 GCA_002722705.1 Pseudobdellovibrionaceae bacterium
AGCTATTCATTAAGATCTCCTCATTAAAATTAATTGCTTGTTCAACTTTTTATTCTAATGATTTGATCGAATAGCTCTACTTTTTACCCACCTTAAAGCGGCATGAACCAGTAATTACAAAACAAAAAGTGGGAGTAAGCGCGGTCACAAAATAATAGGAATGCCCCACCATCACATTCCTTATTTGAACCTACATGCTTATAGAAAATTTTGGCAATGAAGACACAAAAGTTCGCGGAAAGTTTTAACAAAATCAAAATTGCTGAAATTCAAATCAACACATCCATAGAGATGCTTTTCGAAAACAAACACCCAGTTTCTATCCACACAGTGGCTTCTGCAGGCTTTAGAATAGTTCGCGATTTAGCAGAGCTAAAAAATATTGAAGAATACATACAAATAAAGGACCACATTAAAACTGGGATGGAAAAAGAGTTTTGGAAATATATAAACCGCCCTTCAAATTACTTTAAACATGCGGACAAAGACCCAGAAAAAACTTTTGATGGTATAGACGAAAAAGTAAATGAATTTACAATTCTTTGGGCCATTAGAATCTATCGTGGATTAGGGGGACAGCTTTCTGTTGAAATGCGTGGTTTCTTAGCTTGGTTTATGTGTCTCTACCCAGACTTAATGACGGACGGCTCTTTAAAGGCCCTAATACAAACAAATATGAATCAAGTGAATACAAATAATTTTTCTAGAGCAGAGCTTTTAAGCGTGGGAAATATTAGCGTTAAAAATATGAGAGGCAGTTTGCCTACCTGAAAGCTGTCATCTCAGCTATCAGTCTTCTTAACGCTCATTTTTCTTTCAGTTTTTCTCCATGGATTCTTTTGAATGAGCACTAAATTGTCTGAATCAAAAGTTGTATTTGCAGGCAACATATCGAGCGCTTTTTCTTGATCTTTTTCATACAATTCCAAAAAATGTTCACGAAAATATTTATAAAATTTCCTACAAAAAACAGCTTCACGAGACTGCTTTGTTTTTTCAGGTATATATAAACCAAAAATAGAAATCATGACTCTGCTTAAGGCCGGATAATATCCCTTTTCCAAATTCTCATTTACCTTTTCTAAAATCAAAGGTTCTAGTCGGTTTTGAATTTGGCTGTGTATTTCCGTGCTTTCACCGATAGGATAAATTTTCATCCATAGGTCAATAACTAAAAATCTCAGTTGCTCATCATGTTTCCGCGTGTGGGCAGCGGACTCAAAAATTTCATAAGACCATTCGGCAATAAGTTTAAAAATTGAATGGTCATTTTTCTTATCAACTTCATTGCAGTATTTAATAAAACTTTCCTCTCTCAAGTTTTCTACTTCGAGCATTTTGTCGATAATTTTCACCAGTGTTCTCTCGGAAACCCATAGATACTTATAGCCAAGGCACTCACCAATATCAGAATCCGGATAGTCATCGATCCTATAGATATTGTGTTTGGGATACTCAACTAATGTCTTCCCCGGCGAATATATAGAAAACGAATGTTCGTAAAACCTACCTGCACTGAAATAAGCGTCTATCATCAAAAGAAACATCTTCGCGAAAGATTCGAATGTTTCTTCATCAATATTTTTTATCAATGTTGGAGACCAAAACGATAGCGGTAAAAAACTCTCATTAACTTCAAAATCTGAAAACACTATATTTGACAAGGATTTAAAGCTCCCAAGACCCCAAAATTGTGTCTCTCTCCGGAAAATTGAATCCTCTTGTTGGATTCCCTGTTTGATTAACTCCCAAACAAATGGCTTGAAATATGTCCCACTACACTCTTGCTTCTTTGATTCGTTAACTAGCTTAGCAATTAAAGCAGGCTCCTTTCGTACTACTACCGAGCAAAAGAAGGGATCGGCCAAGACATCTATAATGCCAGATACGTAGGAAAACTCATTTGCGTGTGGATTTTCTTTTATTTGGTCAGTTTTAACCTTCCATTTTTCAACATCATATTTTTTTACAACGGCAACAAAATCAGGGATGAAATAAACTAAATTTGCTGCGAGCTCAGCTAAATCTTTAGCTTCACCCTTAGCAATAACTCCCATAATTATATTGAGAAGCTTTTCAGGTCTCTTTTTGGAAAACTTCAGCTTCGAAACATAAATTCTTATAACCTGGATAACTGCTATCCCCAACACAATGGCCGCTAAAAACTCCCAAAAAATCGGATAACCTAAAAGCGGTACAGCATTACCAGGAATCAATGGAAGTATTCCGGCAAACAATACAAAAATTAAAGGCAGGGCAGCCCACAGCCAATAATATTTTTTAAGGTATCCTTCAAGCTTTGACTTCTTAAAAAGAGAGACCAGTTGAGTAAACGCTATCAACAGGGCGATCACTGAGATCGTATCGCCAAATGAAATTAAGTGAATATCCGGTTTATTTGGCAAATACTCACATGATCCCAATATCGCCAACCCCAAGCAGCTATCCATCAGCTTCTCCTGAAAAATATCTCTGAATAAATACTTGTGTTTTTTGTTTTGACGACTTGAGTTGATTCACTGTTAAATAATACGATCTAAATATTAATCTAAATCCTTTGAAAAGAAACTTTGGAATTCCTAAACTTGAAATATATTGAAGAAAATATTCTTCCATTACTTTTATTGCTAATTCAGCTTTTTCAGAGTCAGGGGCACTCTTTATGGAATCTTGAACTGACGCAGGAACTTTTAAAAATTGAAATACAGTTTCTAAATGAGGGGTAAGTGCACGATTAGCAGATTTAACAATCTCTTCCTCTGGTATACAAAGAACTAGTTCATATATAACTGGACCATGTTGAATTTTAGTATGAACTTCTTCCGGAAACACACCATCTTTTGCAAGCTTTATAACGCTATCACCGGGGACTCCCTTAGTAAGAACTCCCAATCCATTATTTCTCATTATGTCGTATTTAACGAATCGTCCATCACCATTTATTTTTACTTTTAGATTCCTAAAACCTTCACCAGTTATAAAAATACTTCTTAAAATTTCAGGTATCTCATAGTCATATCTGTCTAACTGACAAGCGATATATTTTGCAAAATAACGAATAAAGTGAAGATAATCTAATGAGTCTCTGTTTGTGAAAAATTCAGAAACTTCTATGTTGATTTCTTGGCAATTTTTCGACAGCTCTCTACCTATTTCTAAATGAACATATTTATCAAAGTCGGAAAAAATTAAATCAGCTCTCTGACTTCTTGAAGAGTTGCACTTAGAGCATAGGTTTTTCTTGGGCTTCAAGAGTTTATTTTTATAGCTTCTTACAGACTTTTCTTTTTCACCGTCTCTGATGTAAAGAGAAGGTCTATTGCCGAGGATATCTCTATATCTATCAGCTTTAAATATATGCTCACGCGTAGTCGCTTTTTCTTGATTACATAGAATACAGATACCCATTAAATCCCCGTCATAGTGACACGTCTTGCTACCATGTAATAAATTATTTGTCCTCAAGTTTCTCTGTGACACGCTTCAAAATTTCACAAACTACTCGCCCCTGCCACTTGCCTCTTCGCCTTTTAGTGGGAACGTTCATTGTATTGAGAATCTCAGCAATTTGCCTGTATGAAAATCCTTGCTCCCTCAGCTTCAACATTTTCTGAATAACTTCCTGCTCCCGCTTATGGGCAATGTATTTGCGACCTCTGATTTTCTCACCGTACCTCGATCCACGACTCTTACTAACGGGCTTGGATGGCTCACGAGTTGGTATTTCAAATTTTTTAAGATAATTAATTATCGTGCTCTTAGCACAACTAAGCTCCAACGCAATTTCTGCAGCAGACAATCTGTATTCCAAGTACATTTTCTCAAGAAGATTTTTATTTTTGTAAGGCTTGATTGAAAACGGGATCGCATCTTCAAGAAAGATTGGCTCATCAAGCGTCTTTAGAAAGTCCTGATATTTTTTATCAAGTTCCTTATAACGTAAATTATCCTTCCTCTTTTTTGCCATGTACTTGCGATAGAATTTTCTCTGTTTTCTGGTCCATTTTTTGTCTTTCTCGCTCACGTTTTAAAATCCCCTGAATGACTCGACGATGCCATCGTCCTCTACCTCTCTTAGTAGACACCTTCAAGCTATTCAGGGTTTGTGCGATCTGTTCATAGGTGAAACCTTTGGACCGAAGCTCCATCATGTAAGCAATATTCTCTTGTTCACGCCGATGAGCTAAGACTTGCCGATGTCTTAACTTCTCACCGTACTTAAGACTTCTCGAAGTCTTAATAGGCTTTGAGGCTTCACGAATCGGAATTCCATGAAGCTTGAGATATTTCAAAACCGTGGATTTCGCACAGCCCAATTTGACCGCGCACTCTTGTGCAGATAGCCTGTTTTCGACGTATAATTCATGCGCGGTTACTCGATCACTTAATGGATTTTTCCAAGAAAACGCATAATGTCGGTAACATATAAAGGGCGGTCAAGCGGTTCAAATAGTGGGTGGATTGGCCGACCATTTTTTTTGAAAATTAAATCCCTCAAAACTGAAAAACGAAACAATCGCAAACACTTGAAACCACTAGAGGGGCTAAAGAAAAGCCCATCGAATCTTTCGGCGTATTTCAAAGTTTTGCTCCGTGGATGGGTACTTTTTTGCTACCTACGTTGGTTACCCAAGTTGAAAAGAAAAAGACCATTCTCTCGAACCGCTGCGTACCATGCGGTCGCTGCTTCTCCCTCAAGGGCACCGGCAATCTCCATAACAAAGTCCATGTCGCCAAAGCGCTTTGCAAGGTTCTGCGCGTGCTGTTCCCTCGTCCGGCTATAAAATTCAGAAGCGTTCCACTCGCTATTAAAAATATCTCGGATTTTCGGAAGTGCCACAAACGCGATGTTCTCGTTTACGAGAACATCAGCCATAAATCCGTAAAGACCCTGCCGGTGCTTTCCAACATCCAAGGAAATTGGGGTCCGGGAGAGGTCACTAAAAAGATGCATCAGAATTTCAGGTAAATATTCAAGGTTTTCCCAGTCTTTATTTGGAAGGCGACCTGTTTCTTTGTCGCGAGAAGCTTCCTTTTTTCCGGTTAACTCAACAGCTGCATTAATGAGCCTGAATGCCTCTGGCGAGTAGTAAGTTAGTTCGTAGATGTGGACTAGCTGTTCAAAGGTTCCCAAACTGTAACCTAGATTCATTTCGACCAGGTAACGGAGTGGATACATGGCATCATCTATGTCGGGTCTCTCCATTTTGTAAATTTTTGCGCTTATTTTGGTCAACTCGCTTTTCACTTCAGCCAAGCTCGACATCACTTTTTGGCATTGAAACATACGGGGAGTCGGGACCTCAATGCCGATCATTGGGGTACTTGCTAGACTTGCGTCACAGACTAGTAAAATAGTACATATGGCTAAAACATGTAGAAAGCGGCCTAGTTACATCATCTTGCGTTATACCGACCTTTATCTATGGTTCAATACGAGGCACTAATATTTTTCCCTTTTTAGAATATTTTAAAAAATTGGTCCTCAGCATTCAAAATGATGGATCTATATTTACTCCGGCTCAATTTAAAGACAAAACGAGGTAGGTCGACGGTTTACAATGAATCTTTATTCTTGTAAAACATTAGTCTAGGAGGACTATCTATGAAATTGATTATAGCTATAATGCTAGGCGCCTTGAGCGCAACAGCTTTCGCTTCGGAGCCTCTCCTAATATGCGATATTGTCGAGTCAGACCAGTACCCAATAAACTTAATTGCAAGATGGAAATCAACAAGCCAGCCGAACCCTTTTCCAGATATTAAATACTACGGAGAATACGAGAATGAGCACATATTTATAAAATGGGGGCTAAATTTAGACAATGTTCCAGGTCAGACTGACGATTATTTCTCTATCTTCTCATGGGAAAAGTGCGAAGAGTGCAATGGTGCCGGAGCCAGTATTAAAATTGAAGAAGGACAACCTGTTAAACTATCATACGGCACCGGCGGTGGTTACAAGGTTCATGTTCACTGTTATCAATAAAATGTGAAGTTTTCATAAAATTTGCTACATCTTAGTATATTAGTCAGCCTCTGAACTGCAAGCATAGAACTGGAGTCTAACACCCTTAAAAATTAGTTATTGAATCGTCTCTAAAATCAAGGCTTTAACTAAGTATGATAAAGGAGTCGACATATCAGAAATAGAAAAACCCGAAAAAGCTACAACAAAGAGTATAAACGAGAAATCGTGGAAGAATACCTCTCAGGAAGAACAGAAGTAGCTGAAAGACTTGAAATTAGCTTGAGACATTATCAGCGTTTGGAGACCGGCCAAGACACAACCGTAACTCTTCTCAGTAAGCTAGCTCAAGTATTCCCCGAAGCTGATTTTAGTGAGATTATCCACTCCCCCAAACTAAAGTCAGCATGATTCATCACTTCAGTGAAAAACCTAAACTGAATTGTTGTCGTTGATTTTCTATTTTTCTCCTCTTTGGAAGTCTTTAATGGGGAGCACGAACAAACGCCATAAATCAAGCAGACGTTGACAGCTATAACTCACTGAGTTATTAATGTGCCCATTAGAAACTGATTTAAAAAAAGATTGATCGAAAGCTACGCAATGAAAATGTTTATATTACTACTGTCCATATCTGCATTCTACTCTTCAATGGAGCTCAGCTATGCTGATGATTGTAAGGATTTTTCTGGATATTATTTTCACGCCAACATTCCTAATCAAAGCAGAGGCTCTGTTAGATTTTCAGTTAAGGTGATTCAACATGATTGCGATAACATTGACATCGAGGAACTTGCCAAGTCAGTCGAATATTCGTATGGAGAAAAATATACAAAATATAAATATCTAGGATACTTCAAGGGAGCTTGTCAGGCTTCTGGGCGTAAGCTTTGGTGCGATAGAGGTTTTGGTCGCGGAAAAAGTTTTCGTCCAGGCCTTTGGAAGCTTAGATCTTACGATAAAATAAAACCTCCAATGGGATCTATGAACTATTATTTTATATATTCTACTAAGGCTAAATTTGAAAGATGGAAAGAAAGAGCATTAAATTAATAAAAGATTTGCCCTGATTCTTTAAGTTTTATTAGAATCTCGTTTTCTGCGTTGATGATGAATCCAGCTGCATGCTCCTCGCTCAAAGCGTCTTAGCAAATAAAACTCCTAATCCACAAAAAGTTCGAGTGGCATCCCGTAGAAAAGGTTGAAAAAATCTTAGCTTAAGGCGTCAAAAAAAATAGATTCATGCCTCAACTCTTTGTAATATTAAATTTTTTGCAGAAGTTTAAACGACAAGGAGAGACGACATGAATCCATGGCAGGATATCTTGAAATTTGCAGGCCTACAAGCAGACTTTGAAATTATTGATATAAAACAGTTCAGAAAACTAAAAAAACTAGAGTTTTATTTAAACCGCACTGATGACAGCGGTAGCTGTTATCAGTGCGGTCAGCGTAGTTCTTGTATTCATTCCAAAGATAAAATCAGATTAAAAGACCTCTCTTGTTTTGAGTACGAAGTGGAACTGATCTTTGACCGGTACACACTTTATTGTTCAAAATGTAGAGGCTATAGAGTGGAGAATTTTTGGCTTTTAAGGAAAGGAAAAGGTTTTACCTGGAGATATGAGAAACATATCTCCAGGCTTTGTGAGGAGACTACAAATGCGGCTGTGGGAAGATTAGAGAGACTCAATGATAAGACTGTCTATAACATTGATTTCGAATTACTTAATTTAAGACTTACCCATCAACCTCCTCCTGAGGATTTAGGTCCAGACTATTCAATGGATGAGATCCACTGGAGAACAAAAAAAGGAAAGCACCCGAAATTTATAACAAACCTAGTTGATTTAACTCACAGAAAAGTCGTAACAAACGCTCCAGGAAGAGATCAAGAATCCGCTAGAAACTGCTTATTATGGCTATCAAAAGAGCAGCGAGAAGAAATGAAATCAATCGCAGTAGATTTACATGATTCATATATAGCAGCAGTTAAACAAGAGTGTAAAAAAGCGTTGATTGTGTTGGATCGATTTCATGTGATGAAGTTATTTAATGAATCAATGAATGAGTTTAGAAAAGATCAGTTAAAACTTGCAACAGATTCAGATGAAATTCAGTTATTAAAAGGAAGAAACAAATGGATACTACTGAGTCGACCTGAGAATTTATCAAAGACTGGAAAGATTTTATTGGAAGAACTCAAAGGATTAAATGAAAGAGTCCTAGAGGCACTGCTCATCAAAGAGCAACTGGTTGCTTTCTTTGATGAGCAAGACTCTAAAGAAGCAAAAAAACAATGGATAAAGTTCCATGAATTAGTTGTTCAAGCAGACATAAAAGCTTTTAATTCGTTTCTGATAAGAATGCAGAAATGGATCCCCTACCTGTTCAACTACTTTCAATCCAGAATTTCCTCAGGGGTTATTGAGGCAATCAACCATAAAATAAAAACAGTCAGAGCAATGGCTTATGGATATCGCAATGAATTCTACTATCAACTCAAGATTCTACAGCGCGTAGGTTTCTTAAATTCTAGATTCTGGGATTTACCTAAAATTCAAGGACTTTATCCATGACGCGATCTTATCAACTATATTTACGGGAACCTACCTCAGTGTCTAAAGATTAGATAGTTAAGCAACCAATCTACAATCAAAATATAAATTTAATAATAAAAACAATATTATAAAATCGGCATTTTTTTTGCTTTATCTCACATTAAGAGGGATTATTTTATGATTTTAAATAAGAGTATTTTTGGATTTTTTTTAGGCACATTAATCATTGGTCTAGGAGCATGTAGCGATTCTTCAACTTCTTCTCAACTTTCAGGAATTTCCATTATTCCAACCCAAGCTTTTGTTCATAAAGCAACGGCTGCAAATAGTTCAGGAGCATCTACATTTTTAGATGGAATCAGTCATCCAGAAATCATGGATCCAAATACAAAAATTATCGTCACTCAACGACTTGATATTTCTGGATTTATTTCTGACCCTTCAAACGACAATGTTATTGCTGTGACCTACAATGAATCAGAAGGAGTTTGGGCAATTATTAATACAAACGGCTCAGCAATTCCAAATGGAGCTAGATTTAATGTCTTAATCCCAGGAAATCAAGGAACTTCATTTATACATCAAGTAGACACCTCGGGTCTTGGAGGAGGTCGAGTCTTTGATCATCCTGATGCAGCAAACGAGAATGCTCGTTTTTTTATTACACCAGTTTATGAAGAAGGCTCTGTCGTAACAGGTCATCGGGTATCAGTAAATTTTGGAGGATTTATTGAACTTGGATATCGCTGGAATGTTAGAAAAGAACATGCGAGTGGACTTTCTCAGGGAGAAAAGTTTCACGTATACATCCCAGGAAGTTCCGAAGTTTCAGAGAATTTACACAATGACTTGGCAGCACCTCTTTATCATATCTATAATTCAACACATCCAAATTTTAGTGGAATACATTTCATTACGCTTGATACAACAGGTTCTAATCCTTATATCAATGAAAACTACAGTATTGGAAATTCAAACAATTCAAATATTTTTATTCGAAACTTAGATGGATCAAACATCGGAACGACTGAGGGATTCAACGTCCTTACCGTTTTTTAAAACACTGAGACTAAAACTGAGAACAAGTCTCAATTCCAAGACTTCTCAGTTTCAGAATTAAGTCGATATTGAATGCCAAAGGTAAGGTAATGCAGCCAGGTAAAATTAAAAACACCTCCGGTATTTCCTCCTTTGGCTCCTCCCTCTAACATTCGGTATCCCATTAAAAATGTCCAATTTTTTTGATACTGATAACCAAATTGAATTGCAACATCCTCAGCACGACCTTGAGGAGCCGCTAACGCGTCTGCATCTAATCGAACAAAAATCGCATCATAAATTTCTTGATAGAGTTGTAAATGAAGAAGTGGAACAAAACCAACATCTGTTCGACTGACATCTGTTGATCCTTGAATCAACTGAATTTTTGCGTCTCGTATTTTTGCTGTAAAACCTATTTTAAAAAGACCAGACTCCCAGTTCAAAAGTTGATATCGATAAGTCAGTCGATAAGAATTAAATTGATAAACAGCATTTGTCTCTTCAGAAGTTCCAAAACTCCCCCCGTAGAAAGAGACGGGTTGAGCAAGAAAACCTTTTGATTTAAGATTTAAAGGTGCCCATAAAAAGCGCAGTTCATGATTTTTATGGATCTGATACCCAAGATAAACTCTTCCAGAAACTTTAGGACCACTGCCAAATTGAGTTAATGAGAAACGTGTACCTGTGTCTGAGGGAATCTGAATATCATTCTTTGTTTGCCACACAGGACCACCCTCTAATTCTACCCAAAAATGATCAAAAAAATCTGCATGTGCATTAATACTAAAAAATAGAAATACAATAAAAAATTTCATCTATTCTCCTTATTTTATTCAACTAACTCAACCAAAGAAAGTCGATCTTCATTTCCATTATCTTGATATGCTCCCCAAAGCGCAGTTCCATTAGAGTCTCCTGAAATTGAAAGAAACCCAATGCCTACTGGGGAAGGGCTTTGTACCGAATCAGTTGCTATTTCCCATTGATTCTTCTTTAAAGTGTAAACTTTCATATGACGATTTTCATGTACAGAGATCACAACTTTTCCGTTAAAAATAACAATTCTAGGACTAAGAGTTACATTTTTACTTACAAAATGACTCCCCACCTGATTCCAAGTACTATTGTCTTTAGACTCGATAACATACGTTCGACTTCCTCGAAGTTGATCTGTAAATGCTACCAAGTAATGAAAGTTTGAAAAAATCCATAAATCGAAATCTAAAATGGATGAACTTCCCTGTCCAACTGCAGGAGTTCCACCTGGACCTACTCTTCTCCAAATGTCCTTTTCTGCATCATACCGAACCACCTTCAATCCCTTTAAGGTTTGAAACGCAACAACGGTTCTTCCACTGGGTTCTATTTTTATTTTAGAAAGACTCGAGCTTTGAGTTCCAATCATTGAAGACAGATCACCTACTCTCACCCATAGGTTTTTCTGAGTATTCAATCGATACACAGATAGTTTTCCTTTAGTTTTTGAGTGAGAGGAAACAAAGTAAGGAATCCCGCTAGAAGAAAGAGCAACATCAATATGATCAATTCCTTTGACGGGAGAAGGAGGAAGCGGTTGCCATTTTCCTCTTTGTTTCTGTATCCAAAAACGTCCTTCGAGATATCGACCTTGATGAATCACACCGATCAACTTTACTTTCGATGCATTCATCGCAAATGAAGGACCTGAAACCACTTCTATCCCACTAAGAAGCTTAGCATCGTAAATCCATTTTTTTGTTTTATCATCACGAGTGATAACTGAAACTCCATAGTATTTTTTATTTTCGCTTTCTTCTCTAAAAACAACCCAAGGTGACTGATTTTCATCAACCCTAACAACAGGATTTAAAATTTGAGTTTTTACTTCATCAACAGAATGCAAACTCCACTTCAGAGGAAACGCAAACACAGTTTGACTAAAAATAAATAATCCAAAGATCCAAAAAAATTGCTTCATTCGCATGAATGATAGTTTAACCCAAAACCACCACACCTTTAAACCATCGTTTTTTCTAACTATTTTTTTCCTAATCTTAGCCCTCCGAACACCGATACGATTATTGTAGATAAAAAACGACGGTAAAAAGACTCAATGCATCAAGTTAAAGAATTCAAAAAAGGCGACATCATCTATCAAGAGGGCACTCCGATCCACTATATTTACGTCATTCAATCAGGTCGCGTGTCCCTATCAGTGAAAAAGTCAGACAAAGTAATTGAGTTATATCAGGCAATTAATCCACAAACCTTAGGTGAAGAAGCTCTTTTTGGTCAGACAAAGTATCTAAATACAGCTGAAGCTAAATCGAGCGTCCAAGTCTTAGTCGTACCCGCCAAAATATTGGCTGCACAGCTTCAGAAATCAAATCAAGTGATTCAAATTTTACTCAATAGCTTAGTTGAAAAAAGTAAGAAATTTTCTGCAGAAATCAAAGACATGAAAGCGGATGTAGATACCACTCCATGTCCACAAGAAATTACTGCGTCGATATTTGGCTCAATTTTTCATACAGTTCATTACAAAGGAAAAGAAGAAAACGAAAAAACAAAAATTGACTGGGTTTCACTAAAAAAATACTCACAGCGTATTTTTAATCTTTCTCCTGTCAAATGTGAAAATGCAGTTTTTTGTATCGTAAGAGCAGGCCTTGCAGAAATTGAAATGATTAAAGATCCTCTTTCTCCAGATGGTGAAGAAATTATTGGTTATATCCATTTTGATAAACCTCAAATCTTAGAAGATTTTGCAGAATTTTATCAAAACTACTTTTTTAAAGGGGTTCCTCAAGACTTTTTAAAAGCAGATGAAAAAATCACTAAAACTGTAGAATTTCTTTTAAAAACGACCGAAGACGCACGAACAGATCGCAATGGAACATGCATGGCATCTTTTATGGATACTATGGAAAAGATGAAAAAATACCTTGGCCCTTCTTTCGATGTCAATAAGCTCATGATGGTTGAACAAAAAGGACTCATGATGTCTAGACAGTCTTCGGAAAGTGGTGGAACCATTTCCTTCATTCGTTCTGAATATGAAAATTACCTTCAATATGCAAAAATTCTAACCCAAATCGAAACATGGAATGCCGAAGGTACGATCGATCCGTTCCAAGTTGAGGAAGAAGTTGCTGTTGATGATTTTACGAAATGCCCAAGCTGTGCGGCCAGTACACAACCTGAGCAAAAATTTTGTGGAGAATGCGGCTTCAACCTCATCGAAGCTCGAAAGTCAGCTTAATTTTTTATAGGAATTTCTAAACCTTTTCTTTTCTCAAGCAACTGATTTTTTGCGTCTCGCAATGCTGTTCGTAGCCCCTCTTCAATCACTGGATGATAAAAAGGAAGCGCAAGCACCTCATGCACATCTTTACCAAATTGAATAACCCAGGCCAAAAGATGTGCAATATGCTCCGCAGATGGACCAAACATTTCAGCTCCCAAAATCTTTCCAGACCGATGATCTACATAAACATGCAACAAACCTTTTTCTTGTAGCATCACTATAGATCGGCCCTGCCCCTCGAAAGTAACTTTTCCAATAACAAAATCAGCACTTCGATCCTTCAGTTTTTTATAAGTTTCTCCTACGAAAGCAATATTAGGAGAACAAAAAGTAATTCCCATAGGTATTCTTCTTTGAAACGAATGAACTTTAGTTCGTACCGCATTATAGCCTGCAATTGCTCCTTCATCTGCTGCCTCATGCAAAATTGGTCGATCTGAATTGACATCTCCTGCAATAAAGTGACGAGTTCCTTGAATCATACTTGTCTCGTTATCATAAATTGGAACTCCAAAGTCGTTTAATGGAATTGATGTATTTTCTAGTTGAAGTCCTTTGAGTTGAGGACTTCTTCCCATCGCCAAAATAATCCGATCAACTTCAAAAACCTTATCTTGAGTATGAACAAACACCCCGTTTTTAGAGCGTTCTAATTTTCGAACCCCTCCAAAAACTATATTTAACTCTTCTGACATTTTTTTAATGATATACTCTTGTAAATCAGGATCAGTCACGCCTCCAATTGCTCTTCCTCGACCAATTGCAACGATCTCAACTCCCAATCGATTCAGTGCCTGTCCAAGCTCCATTCCAATAACACCCAAACCAATCACTGCGACTCTTTTTGGCATTTCTTCTTGTTCAAAAAAATGATCCGTCGTAATAAAAAAATCTTGAAACTCTTTCCAAGACTCTGGGATGACAGGACTTGACCCAGTGGTGATGATTACTCGATTAGCATAAATTTTTTCATCACCAAGGTCTAATGTATGATCGTCAATAAACTTTGCTCGTTTTCGGATCAAATGAGTTTTTTCCCATGACTCCATTCCAGATTTAACACCTCTTACAAACCGATCTCTTAACTTTCGAACATGTTCAAACGCTAATTTCTGATTTAATCGAAGATCATCTCCTCCCGAAATTCCTTGTTCGAGAAGTTTTGATCTTCGATGAAAATCATTTGCAATCTGAATAAGAACTTTTGAAGGCATACATCCGACTCGAGCACACGTAGTTCCTAATTCTCCATCGTCAATAACGACATAAGAATCTGTTTCTTTAGCGACTTCACGACGTGCAGTGAGTCCAGCTGATCCAGCCCCGATGATTGCAACTTCAACAGTTCTCATACTTTATCCTTTCAAAAATTTTTCCAAATCGTCAGCTGTTCCAATATGAGATCCATCAATATAAATCTGTGGAGTTGTCGATTGACCGGTAATATTCTTTAGCGATCTTGAACTCAAAAATCGATTTAATTTAATTTCCTCATATTTCCACCCTTTGGATTCTAAATGGGTTTTAGCTCGATCACAATGAGGACATCCAACCTTCGTAAATAAGGTGACTACTGGAGGAAGTTTTTCCTCTGGAGCAATGTAATTCAACATTGTATCAGCATCAGAAACTTCAAATGGATCCCCTGGTTTTTCGGGCTCAATAAATGCTTTCTCTACAACTCCATCATTAATCACCATTGAATATCGCCACGAACGAGGTCCAAACCCAAGCTCCGACTTATTTACTAAAAATCCAAGTTTTTCAGAGAATTCACCATTCCCATCAGGGAGCAAGGTAATTTGATCGGCCTCCTGATCTTTTCCCCAAGCCTCCATCACAAATCCATCATTTACAGAAAGACACAAAATTTCATCAATCCCATTTTTTTTAAAAATAGGAGCAAGCTCATTGTAACGAGGTAAATGTGATGAAGAGCATGTCGGGGTAAAAGCACCCGGTAATGCAAATAAAATAACTTTTTTCCCCTTGAATAAAGAGTCTGAAGTGAACTCTACCCAATCTCCATCTTTTCTAGCTTTAAAAGTAACTTGAGGAACCTGAGTTCCTTCTGGATTTTTAAATGACATTATCTTTTCCTTTCGTTGATCTTTTTGAATCATGAGGACCAGTCTACCGTCATTTAATAAATAGATGAAATCGATTATATCTAAAGTTTTAATAGATAAAATCTATGAGGAAAAAGAAAATAAACGAACGAAGTTTTCTTTTTCCTCAAAAAAACAACCCATTCTATAGAGCGGTCCAATCTTTAGGTTGGTAATATTCCATCATTTTTTCGTGAGGACTTCCTGGCTCGGGTTGATATTGATACGTAAATTTACATCGTGCAGGAAGAGAAATAAGAATAGAATCCGTATTTCCACCTGTCTGTAAACCAAACGTCGTTCCTCGGTCGTGAATCAAATTAAACTCAACATACCTTCCTCTTCGATGAAGCTGAAAATCTTCATCGGCTTCTGTGTATTTTTCATTTTTTCTTTTATTCACAAGAGGTAAATAACTTGGGACAAGGGTTTCAGAAAGTTCTGTGACCATTTTCATATCGTGATCCATATTGCCAGAATTCCAATAATCAAAAAAGATTCCACCAATTCCACGCATTTCAGTACCGCGATGCGAATTCACAAAATACTCATCACAAGATTGTTTCATCGACTCATAAACCTGATAAGGGTCACATGCATTTTTCCATTTTTGATGAAAAAACCTAAAATCTTCTTCATTCGGATAAAAAGGAGTGAGATCTGCTCCTCCCCCAAACCAAATTTTTTCTCCCGATTGGATCATTCTAAAATTTGCATGAAAGGATGGGACTCGTGGGTTTTTAGGATGAATAATTGTGGATATCCCTGTCGCCCAAACCTCTGGTGTTTCAGATCCTAGCTTTTTAGCAAATTCAGGATTTACTCCTCCAAAAATGAGTGATGTATTCACCCCTGCATTCTCAATCACCTCCCCTTCAAGTGCGACTGTCCGACCCCCTCCACCCGGGTGTCCTAAAAAGTCCTTTCTTTCCCAGTTCGTTTCTTTAATCCGAATTGATGGATCTTCACTCTGAAGACCTGCGATCAGATCATTTTGGATTTTTCTTACTTGTTCCACAAAAAAATTTTTAGATTCCATAACTACCTCTTTATACCGCTTATTTACATGAAAGCGATTCTTTGTTCAAATAAGATCCATGACGATAGTCCAACTTGAATATATACTCGCTGTTGAAAAAGAAGGCCATTTCGGAAGAGCTGCCAGGGCATGCCATGTCACTCAACCGACCCTCAGTATGCAAGTCCTCAAGCTTGAAGAATTTTTAGGTTTTAGTATTTTTGACCGTGAAAAAAATCCAGTAATTCCTACTGAAAAAGGAATCCTGATCTTAAAGCAGGCTAAAATTGCAGTTTCGGAATTTAAAAAAATTAACTCAGTATATGCTCAAAATGATCCAGTTTCTGGAACACTTCAAGTAGGAATTATTCCCACGCTTGCTCCCTCACTCATTCCTCTTTTTATTCATTCTTTTGAAAAAAAATATCCAAAAATTGATCTTTTTATTGAAGAACTTCAAACTCCACAAATCATTCAAGCACTCTTAGAAGACCGGATCGATGTAGGGCTTTTAGTAACACCACTAAATATTCACTCATTAGAAGAAACAGCTCTCTTTTATGAACCTTTTTATGGATATTTTTCAAAAAATCATAAACTCCTAAAAAAAGAAAAAATCAAACCACAAGACCTTCATCAAAATGATCTGTGGCTTTTAAGTGAAGGTCATTGTTTTCGAAATCAAACATTACAAATTTGTAAAATAAAAAATAAAGCGATTCACCATCGAACTCATTTTGAAAGTGGCAGCTTAGAAACACTCATCCGAATTATTGATGCCGGAGAAGGGTACACCCTCCTTCCAGAACTGACCTCCACAAGCATATCAAATCATCAAAAAAAGAAAATCAGAGCATTTGAAGGAAAACCTCCGACTCGAGAAGTAGGACTTGTTTATACAAAAAGAATTCATAAAAGAAGACTCATTCAAAAATTTAAAGAAGCTGTCATTGAAAAAATTCCAAAACATCTTTTAAAAAAACCTAAAGAAAAACAAATTATTTCTATTGAAGAGCCAACCTAACCTCGATTTAAAAAATAGGCCGCAAGTCCGGCAAAAACTAGACTTAAAATACGATTAAGAGAAAGATCAATAGACTCAAAATAAGTATCCCAAAACAAACTCACCACGAGCTGAGAGAGAATCATAATAACAAAAACTTCAAGCGCACTCATTCGTGTAAGTGCCCACGGGATCCCCATCACCAAGAAAAAACCTAAAAAACCAGGAATGAGATACCAGAGATGGAAGGCACCCGCCTCACCTTGTTGTTTGAAACCAGCAGGAAAAAACTGTGGGAAAATTAGTACAACGGATAAAAAAATACCCGCAAAGACCGCGGACATTGAATTATTAAAAAAAACAGCCTTCGCAAAGCCCCAGTCTTTTGCAATAAAACGATTTAAAACACCCTGCATAACTGCCGAAAAGCCAATCAAAATTGGAAGAATTAAAAATACTTTCACTGCATCTCCTTAAAATAATTACAAACCACAAAAACAAAAATAAAACACTCAACTTATTAAAAGTTTCATTGCCAAGTGTGAATCAAGTGCGTTAAGAACTCAACCTATGAAATCGACAAGTTTAGTTTTTTGGAGTGCCGTAAGTGGAATTGTTGTTGCCTTTGGAATGAGTCTATATCTGACTTTAACAAAAGCTCCAGAACCTCTCGCTCCCACTGGAGAGGTCCCCATCCCCATTCCTGCTACTAGTCAAAAGTAAAATCCAGTTGAGGCTGAGAATGTTTATTTTCAAAGCCACTTGCAGAAAGTCCAAGTAGCCGTACAGGGCGGTCTCCAGCTTCAGTCTTTTGTAAAAGGGCAAAAGCACTTTGCATCATCTCTTCACTGGACTGAAATGAAGTTCCAAGAGTTAAACTTCGAGTTTTAGTTTCAAAATCAGCATATCGAATTTTTAAAGTTAAAGTCCTCGCTCTCAAATCACGCTTTTTTAAACTAAGCTCCAGTCGTTCCACAAGTCTTTCTAATGAGGCTACTAAAAAAGAAAAATCCAATTGATCTTTTTCAAAAGTCGTTTCACAGCCTCGACTCCGGGGTGTTCGTCCTGTTTGCACAGACCGATGATCTTTTCCATGAGCTAATTCAAACAGTCTTTTTCCAAATTTCCCACAAATACTCTGTAAATCAACGCTCGAACGCGCTCGCACATCAGCAGTGGTAAAAATACCATGTGACTCTAAACGTTTTTGAGTCGAGGGACCTACTCCTAAAATTTTCCTTACCGCTAAAGAGCTCACAAATTTTTCAACTTGAGACGGATAAATAATAGTAATTCCATTAGGTTTTTCTAAATCACTTGCGATCTTCGCTAAAAACTTATTGGGTGCAGCACCGACCGAAGCAGTGAGTCCTGTTTTTTTAAAAATTCTACTTTGAATTTCTTCTGCTAAAACTTTTGCTTTTCTTAGCTCTAAAGATAAATCCAAATAAGCTTCATCTAAAGACAAAGGTTCAACTAAATCTGTATAACTTTTAAAAATAGAAAAAACAGCATGACTGACTTCTCGATATCGATCAAACCGTGGAGGTACCAACAAAAGTTGTGGACATCGCTTCAGCGCAAGTTGACTAGGCATTGCTGAATGAACGCCATAAATTCTCGCTTCATAAGAAGCAGCACTAATGACTCCCCTCCCCTGTCGTAAACCTCCCACTGCGACAGGTTTTCCTCTTAAATTAGGAAAATCATGTTGTTCAACAGATGCAAAAAAGGCGTCCATGTCAATATGCAATATTCTACGAAAACTCATCATGATTTTATAAACGAAAACTCTTCTTTTGACATTGAAATGAACATCGATAGAATTGCTTTCATGAAAACAATCTCTTTTCTTATTTTATTTTTTTCTCTGGGATTTTTTAATCTTAGTCAAGCAGCAGCAGAACCTACCTGGACACATACCAGTGAACTGGGTATCGTTGTCGGTGGTGGAAATACAAGTTTTCAAACGATTACTGCAAAACAACAAACAAAATATCACTGGCCCTACAATAATCTCATTCTGACAAGCTCCTACCTTTTTGGCTCTTCCTCAGGGGTACTTACCGCGCAGCGCTGGGAAATAGGGGGGCGATACGAGTATGAAGTGAGTTCTCTTTTTAATCTATTTGCAGCAAATCAATGGCTAGGAGATCGATTTGCATCAATTGATTATGGAACAAACTTCGATATTGGAACAAAGTATTTTTTTCTAAAATCTGAAACAACCCAACTTTTTTCTGAAGGCAGTTATCGATTCTATTTTGAAAATCGATTTCCAGGATCGACCCCTCGAATTCTAAGAACTCACGGGATTCGTCTTTATATAGAAGGCTCAAGACAAATGAATGAATCTGTCAGTGCCAAAGTCTGGGTCGAGGGAATCCCCGATATCTCTGGAAAAGAAAACCACCTTTTTAATTTCGAACCCTCAACTACGATTCTCTTAAGTTCCATACTGTCTCTAAAACTTGCTTACCAAGGACGTTTTGATGCTTTGCCTGCTCCAGGAAAAAAGAAATTTGATTTCCTATACACGACTTCACTGGTTGCAAAATTATGATAAATTTTTTATCTAAAACCATTGTCTTTTTATTTCTGTTACAAAGTTTTTCAGGCTATGCATCTTACCCGAAGCATTGGTGGAAGCCCGTTGATCCACAAACGGCTCCCTCATGGGAGGTTCTTCCACAAGAAGCAAAAGAGGGTGAAGTCATTCTTTCAAAAAGAAACGAACTTGGAATCTTCTCAAACTTTGCAAAAACTCCATTTTCACTAGATGGATATTCCTATGAAAGCGTTGAAGGTTTTTGGCAAATGATGAAATACCCCGACCCTCTTCTTCAAAATGACCCAAGAAACCAAGTAAGTGGATGGCAATATTCAAGAGATGAAGTAAGTCAACTTTATGGTTTCACCGCTAAAAAAGCAGGTAAACTTGCTAAAAAAATCATGAAAAAACATCATTTTTACTGGATTTCTTATCTCGGAAAAAAAATTGAGGATAAAGGGCAAGATCAAAAACTTCATGAAAAAATTATCTTCAGAGCAATTCAATCAAAAATTAACCAAAACCCAAAAGTAAAAACCTTGTTATTAAAAACAGGAAATTTAGTCTTAAAGCCTGATCATCACCCTTCTGAAGAAGCCACTCCAGCGTATGAATATTATCGAATGTTAATGGAAATCAGAACCCAGCTTCAAGAAGTTGCTAATTTAGACTGACTTTGATACCCCGCAAGAAATAGCAAAAGGGGATATCTATGCTTTCATCCATTTTAACTCTTCTACTCGGTTTTCAATTATATGCCGCTCCCAAGACCCCTTGGCAAATTTCAGAAGAAGAAAAAACCTACGGAAGCGGTATCCTTATTGGAAAAATTCCAGGAGAGTACTTAAATTCAGATCAAGCTTTTGTTTTAGGACAAATAAAAATTGTGGACGGTGTAATTCAAACCAATCCCAAAAAAATCAATCCTTCCGAAATAAAAAAATTGAAAAAAGAATCTTCTCTCCCCGTCTATGTATTTAAAACAGGAAGATATTACGATGCAATCTATCCAGGATTGATTGATTTACACAATCACAATAAACAAAACATTTTACCCGTATGGAAAGAAGCAAAAGCTCGTTTTGAAAACCGTTATGAATGGAGAAAATGGTCTCCATATTACGATGTCATGCGATACCAAATGAATCCATGGATTCAATATGATTCAACTATGAATTCAGCTGCTGCTTATCGATGGACAGAACTTCAATCGATGGTCCTCGGAACAACTTATTACGAAGGAAGTTCTATTTATACTGAAAACTTTGGAATTCACCGAGTTTCTGATCCATATGCATTCAAAGTAGACTCAGAAGACCTTCTTCGCCCAGCTCCATATGATACCATGGCCCTCTTTGATCCTTGGGACTTTCATTTTGTTTGGAATACGGTAAGACCAAAAATGAACGAACTTGCAAAAACAGATCACTATTTAAAAGCCATGAAAAAGGGAGTGACTTTCTTTACTGGGTTACAAGCAGTGATTTTAGAACACTGTCCTGGATTTCGTAGTATTTTAAAGGATGTTTCAGATCCGGAACAAATTAAAATCATTTCAAGCAGAAAAAATTTTAAAGAAAACTGTAATGACGCCCTTCCTCCTCAAATGGAAAGGTTTGTTACCTATCAATACTCAAGCCTTAGAAATAAAATCATAGAACTTCAAAATAATCCAAAAAAAGGACTAATTACTCATGTTGCTGAGGGACGGCAAGACGATCCCTACAACCAAATTGAATTTCAACTTTTTGAAATTTTAGGAATTTTCAAACCATATGTTAACTTTATTCATGGAGTTGGGTTAAATTTAAAAAATTTTAAAAAAATGGCTAAAAACAAAATGGGTTTAATTTGGTCTCCATTTTCAAATCTCATATTATATGGACAAACTCTAGATCTCAAAGCTGTCAAAAAATCAAAAGTCAAACTTGCTTTAGGATCAGATTGGACTCCCACTGGAACAAAATCTGTTTTAGAGGAAGTTAAAATCGCACAAGAATATATAAAAAGAGAAAAACTATCTCATCTTTTTTGTCCTAAAGATCTTTATGAAATGATGACTAAAAACAGCGCTCAAATGATCAACCGATACGAAGATGATCCAAATGACGGATTTCATGGGATTGGTACAATCAAAAAAGATGCAATTGGATCTTTGATTGTAGTTAAAATTCGGAATCACAAAAATCCATATCTTAATTTAATAGAGGCAAATGCGGAAGATATTGAAACGGTAATAATCGATGGGGCTCCAGTCTATGGTTCACTTTCTAAATTACAAATGATGGGACAAACAAGAACAGAACGGATTGACCCATCATTTTCAAATTTTAGTGAAGTAGCTTTAAAAAAAGCTCCTCAAGCCTTCCATTCCCAAAACTTTTATCTTTATAAAAAAGAACAAAGACAATACCTTCTTCCTAAGGTTGCAAAACTCTTAAGAACAAATGCTTCTCTTGAACCGATTTTTGATCTTCTTCTGATTGAACCAGAGCCAACTCAACAATGGTTAAATCACTTTAATCAAACTTCAACACAAATACAGTCTTTAATTGTTGAAGAAAAAAATTCACTTCAACAGTTGCTTCTCGACTACTTTAGACCACTCCCCGAAGAAAATAAAAAATATGTCTTCGAAATTGCTCAATGGGCTTCTAAACATACACTAAAAAGAAAAAATGTTTGTAATTTTGAAGAACCTAAACACTTTGTCCGATTCGACGAAACAATAGATTCGATTAAAAACTTTAGCAAGACGACTCATCTAAAATTAAATACCTACACTGGAATTCTAAAGTTCTTATCTCTGCAACTCATGAACGAGTCACAGAATGCTCACCCCTACCATTCAAAAGGAAACATAGAACTTCGCATTAAAGAAATTCCTTCTCTATTCACCTGTAATCGCCCTAAAACTAAAAAATATTTTTCTGAATTTCTATCTGTTCATCTTCCAAAAATGCTCACTGACAGAGAAATAAATCGCACTGAAGGTAATTTAAAAAGTATATGGGATCCCGAATCTCAGTCTTGGGAAAAAAAGAGCCTTCCTCATCAATTAGCAGAACTGTATCAACTCGATTACAAATAAAATGGTGCATGACAGTGAATTTTTTTTTCATCGACCCAAATAAAATAATCCTGCCTTTGAAAATTTATTTTTTTGGATTCAGACAAAACTATTTTGCTTAGGTCTTTGTAAAGATAAACAAAAAATCGCGTCATTCCTAGAAGAATGTAATATCATTGAGTGACACTAAAAGACATTTCTAATGAATTACTCAAATTGTCATCAAGCATTTATAAAATATTTGAACTTTTAACTGGCAGAACAAGTTTCGTAGGCTATCGAATCCTTATGGAAACGACTTCTGAGAACAACACCTCTGGGGACTTACAACGTCCTTTAGATTTTTTGACTTATAAAATCAAACAAACAGAATCATTTTTACTCAATCAAATTTTAGAGTTTGCTCGAAATCACTATTCACCACAAATTATTCATGAAGCATGGAAAATCTTTCAATTTAATCGAACATCAGAATTTATAAATGATAACCCTCACAATGGCGCATTTATTCCGTGGTTTGTTTTTCATTGGAAAAACCGAGAATGGATTCAACCTCCTTATGACACTCTTGCCCAGCATTTTTCTGCAGAAAATCAATTAGATCCTTTTCAAAAAGAATTTTTAACGCAAGCAATACGACAACCCTTTAGTTTTTACGATGTCCTCAAAAAAACTTCAGACCGAACTTTAATGATTCGAGATCTTTTTTTAGGAACAGTATGTCAAGTTCCACTTGATGAAGGAATCATTCATTGTCTACCCGGTGACCTTCTTTTTGCACATTCGGTTCGAATCCAAAATAGAGCGACATTAACAGGTTACGGTCAATTTCGATTCCCCCCCATCTATAAAAAGTGGGTTTTTGATTTGAGAAAAGAAATAAAAAAAAGACATTCATTTATTTCTTATGGACTACTCTCATTCGAATACGAAGAAGAGTTTAGATCTCTTTACTTTGATTTATGTGATGACGTTTTTCCTCAGCAAATGGTCTCTTCTTCATCTCGAATCAAAGTCTTTTATACTGTCTCTGATGGTAAAAAAGCCTTTCTCGCACTAAAAGAGCTTTCTGGTGATACAGAAGCCCCTGAAAACCGCGCTTGGAATACAGAAAAAGGTCTATTCCAAGCAGACTTTCCATGGACTGATTGTTCAGAAAAAAATCAATCCCTACTTAAAGGATGGATTCAAATTCGAAATCAACAGCTGTGCATCCATTACGAATCATCTGAGGAAAAAGAGTTCATGGAAAAAAAGATGACTCCGTACTTCAAAAAAAAAGGAATTCAAATTCAATTTCACCCTCATTTTTCCTCCTCGTCTAAACGAACTCAACCTCGAATGCAAATTCCTGGATACAAAGATGCAAATCTAGATCAAAAAAAAGACGCTTCTCATCAATGGATGAATGCTCAACACCCCATCTTAGATCAAAAATCACCTTACGAAGCCGCTCAAACTCCTGAAGGACAAGAAATTCTGACTGCTTTGATCCAACAGTTTGAAAGACAACCTGATCTTGAAAGCTTTCCCTTACATCTTCCTACTCTAAAAAATGGACTTAATCTCCCTTTGATTCAATAAATCCCACTTTAGTTCTGAAACACATAAGGCTATAGTCCGAGCTATGAGTAAAACGATCGATACCCTTTGTATTAATACGCTCCGTACCCTCTCCATTGACATGATCCAAAAAGCTAATTCTGGTCACCCTGGACTTCCAATGGGAGCCTCCCCGATCGCTTATTTGTTGTGGAAAAAACAAATGATTCATTGTCCAAGTCACCCAAATTGGAAAAATAGAGACCGCTTTGTTCTTTCTCCAGGACATGGAAGCGCATTATTGTATAGTCTCCTTCATCTGAGTGGATATCCTCTTTCTTTAGATGAATTAAAAAACTTTAGACAATGGGGATCTCTGACTCCAGGTCACCCAGAAGCAGGAATAACTCCGGGTGTAGAATGTACAACAGGTCCTTTAGGACAGGGAACTGCTGTTGCAGTAGGAATGGCGATTGCGGAACGCTATCTTGCGCAAACGTGGAACAAGCCTCATTTCCCTATTGTAGATCACCACACTTATGCAATCGTTTCAGATGGAGACTTGATGGAAGGAATTTCTTCCGAGGCCGCTGCGCTTGCAGGACATTTAAAGCTAGGAAAACTCACTTACCTTTACGATGCCAACGATATTACCTTAGACGGACCTGCTGATCTTCATTTTACTGAAAATGTAGGTAAAAGATTTGAATCTTTTGGGTGGGAAGTTCTTCAAATTAACAATGCCGATACAGATTATTTAGCAATCGAATCTTCTCTTCAAAAAGCAAAAGAAAACACAGAACAACCCACTTTAATCATTTGTAAAACAACCATTGGCTATGGATCTCCAAATAAAGCAGGAAAATCTTCCAGCCATGGATCTCCACTTGGGGAAGAAGAAGTTATTCTCACAAAAAAATCTCTCGGATGGGAGGAAACCACTCCTTTCTTTATTCCTGAGGAAGTTAAAAACCACTATGCCGAAATCGAGGCATCTGGAAAAAAAGCGATGAATGAGTGGTCCTCACTTTTTGCACAATATGAGAAAGAGTACCCAGAAGATGCCAAAAGCTGGAATGAGGCATGGAGTGGTGAACTTTCAATTTCGATTGATGACGTTTTAAAATCAATGGATACATCCAAAAGTGAAGCCACTCGAAAATCTTCAGGAAGGGCATTAAACCTACTCGCAGATGCCATTCCTCACTGGATTGGGGGTGACGCGGACCTGTCCTGTTCAACAGGAACACGAATTAAAAGTGCTCCCTCATTTCTTCCTGGGGAGTCTAGTGGAAGAAACATTCACTATGGAGTCAGAGAACATGCAATGGCAGGCATCGCAAATGGAATATGTTACCACGGAGGAGTCAGACCTTTTGTTTCTACATTTTTTGTGTTTTCAGATTATATGAAACCCTCCATTCGACTCGCGTGTATCGATGAGCTTAATCCAATCTATGTATGGACTCACGACTCCATTGGACTAGGTGAAGATGGTCCAACCCACCAACCCATTGAACACCTCATGGCTCTTCGAGCAATTCCACAGATGAATCTCATTCGGCCAGGATCTCCTGCTGAAACAAAAGCTGCATGGAAAGTGACTGCGCTTCACCAAGGATCCCCTATTGGACTTGTTTTGACTCGGCAAAATCTACCAAGCTTTGAAGATCAAGATCACCTTGCTGATGAACTCAGTAAGGGCGCTTACGTTTTTCAAAAAGAAAAAGATGAAAAAATTGACCTTATTCTAATCGCAACAGGATCTGAACTCAGCATTGCCTTAGAAGCACAAAGAGAACTTGAAACAAATGGATATTCTGTCAGAGTTGTTTCATTTCCTTGCTGGGAATTTTTTGAGAAACAATCATCAGAATACCAAAAACAAGTCTTTCCTCCTGAATGCCGAAAACGAATCTCAATTGAAGCAGGAACAACTCAGGGATGGGAAAAATGGGTTGGGTTTGATGGAAAAGCGATTGGAATCAATCGATTTGGAGCAAGTGCCCCAGGAGAAATCAACTTCCAAAAGCTTGGAATCCACACTCAAGCAGTGATTGATAACGCTTATACCCTACTCAGGTGACTATTCTTTAAACACATTGCTTTCTTTCTCTTTTTTTAAATCACTGTAATTCAATGCACTTAGCATAGTCTATCCGTGTGTCATCTTTGGCACAGAACCTGAATATAGATCACACATCTGGGCTTGCAGAGCCCAATCGTTCAACGGCGATGTAGAAGTTGTATTTGCGGAGGATAAAGCCATGAACATTCAAAAATCTTTTTTATTAGGAACAGCTCTTCTAATAAGTGCATGTGGAAGTGGAAATGTCGCTTCTTTCACCCAAGGTTCTGGATCTGGAACAGTCGTTACATCCGAACAAGACTGTATCAATCAAAGTGGAGAAGTCATCAGTATTGGTGGAGTTGACACTTGTCGAATCATCAAAACCGTCACACCTTATTTTTCTCCCTATCTTCCAAGATTAAACCCAAATCAAGGTGGAAACGCGATTGATTCAGGAATTGATGTAGAAAAAGGGGATTTATTGAAAGTCTCACTCTCTGGAACATGGGCTTATTGTGATACTCCGAGTTGTAATAACACTCGAAACTTTAACGGATATCACTATGGAACCAGTTCAACTGTATACTATCAATCAAAACCTGTGGGACTTTTAGGAATGACTTCAAGCCAAGTTTTTTACACAGGACAATCCTACAATAACTACTTTGTAGAGTCCGGCCGATATCGATATGGAATTAATTATGATGGAAATTATTTCTCAGCAATTTTGAAATCTCTTAATGTCAGTCAGTTTGAAATTCATCAGTGTCGAGATTTCAATAACACCGTGAAGCTTTGTCCAAAGTAACACGAATTGAAAAAGAACGTCTGGAGCTCTTCATTTATTTCCTCTCCCCCTCCCTTAATGAAGAGTTCCAGAAGTTTTAAAAAGTTTTCCTCCAAAAAAAATAAAAAAAAATTTGAATCCCCTTGATCTTACTCACTTTACGGGTAACATCGAAAGTGTACCGAATAACTTCGTTACATATTTGTCATTCATATATATGGAGGAAATAACAATGGCTAAGAAAAAAGCAGCTAAGAAAAAAACAGCTAAGAAAAAAACAACTAAAAGAAAAGTAGCTAAGAAAAGAACAGCTAAGAAAAAAACAACTAAGAAAAAAGTTGCTAAGAAAAAAAAGAAGTAATTTTTTTCAGTAAAATTTAAAAAAAACAGCCTTAAATTCTATATTTTTGGCTGTTTTTTTTTGTCTTTTTTTGTTTAAAAAAAAATCTAAAAATAAAAAAATTCCTCTTTCTCTTTTTTTTATTACTTCAGTCTTACAATTGACCTTCACACCAAAATAAAAAAGAACAGATATTCAATTCATTTTTTCTCTTAAAATAGAAAACTAAAGCCACATGAAATTTTCTTTTTGGGGAAAAGGTAACTTTCAAAAAAAAATTTTAACTCATTAAAATGATCTAAAATAATGCATTAAGTCACGATTAGAACAAAAAAAGCAGGTCTTTAAGACCTGCTCTATATAGTCATTATAAACGAAGACGGGATTTCACTAACGATTGCATGTGTTGATAGTGAACAAAATTCTCTTCGATTTGTTTTTTCTGATCAGAATTAAGCTTATCCCCATTTTCTGACAAAAATCGATAGGCCGCATCTTCTAAATGATTCAACTTGCTGAAAAGTGTTTTTAAAGTTGAATGATCTGCCCAAAAAGAACCATCAGACCCACAAAACACACCTTCATTACCATTTTGATCTTTTGAGATTCCACACTCCATTGCATCAACTGCTTGAAGCGCATCGTTTAGTGCTACTCCAGACTCTCCATAATTTCGAACATCCAGAAGAAACTCAAAACTCAAAACTCATTCCAAGGTCAACAAAAGGAGAACTCAGGTTTACATTCGCTGTTCCAAGATTGGAAATGAGTCCTGCACTCTCATTTAAAAGTCGATATCCAATTGCTGCAGTGATTCCTATATTCTCGGTAAAAAGGTACCGAAATTTTCCACGTAAAATCCAAACCATTCCTGCAAATGTACTTTGGCCCGAAGCAACGGTAAAAGTTCCAGTAGTAGAAATGGAAGCACCACCTCCAAGCGAGATTCCCATTCTCCAAGGAAAAGTGTGCATAAAGAGGTATTCTATCCATCCAATAAGATTTGTTCCTGAAAATTCAATCGATTGGCTTCCCCCAGATGTATCTGTATAAGATTGAGAAAACTGATGTCTTAGTATTCTGACCCCAAAAGCCCAATCTTCAGCAAAAAAATATCCGAACTCTCCTCCAAAACCAAAACCGAAGTTAAATTCAGAAGGAGCACCTAATAAGGTCTGTGCATCAGAAGGTTTTGACATAAATCCTTGTCCAAACAAACTGAGTTCAAACAAATGTCTCAAACTCACACTTTTTTGAACAGGAGATTTCTGAAAACCCGCTGTTCGAAGCTCTTGATCGCTTCCACCAATCACTAGGCGAGTTTCTAATACCCATCCAAACTTACCTGATTCAACCGTTCTTAGTTTTTTTGGAATTAAAATTTTATAAAATCCATCCTTAGGTCGGCTGCTCCCTCGAACAACCACTCCTTCAGAAAGAGTTAAAAGAATTTCTGCATCTTCATTTGGTCGATAAAAAACAGGGGTTCCGTCATTTTTAATTTGAAAAGTCTGAGCAGAAAATCCAGATAAAGAATAAAAAACAATGCTAGATATCATTATAATTTTTTTCATTTCTTTAGTTTTCTAGTACGAGCCGACGAAGTCAAGAACTCAAAGAGACTTCACAAGATCTCGAGGAAAGAACGGACCTTGATAAATCCACCCCGAATAAATTTGAATTAAATCAGCTCCTAAATCTAATCGAGTTTGTGCTTCTTCCCTATTCATAATTCCACCTACGGAAATCACTGATTTTTCAGATTGTTTTTTGACGTTTTTTAGAACTGTTCGACTTTTTTCTTGAAGAATTTGACCACTTAACCCTCCAGGTAAATGATCTTTACCATAAAGAAATGTGCCTGCGAGTGTATTCGTTAGAACCCATCCAGTAATCCCCCAAGAATTTTCATGTGAAATCAATGTTTCAATTTCTGCTTCCGGAGCAAGCTTTAAAAGAAGCGGGGGAACGGTTTTCCACTTTTGAATGACTGATTGAACAGAGTCTATAATGGGTTCAAGTGCAGCCACCGTCTGAAGATCCCTCAGTCCAGGTGTATTAGGAGAACTAACATTGATAACGACATAGTCAACAATCCCTTCAAAAGGAATAATTGCTTTTTGATAGTCGATAGCGGCCTCCTCGTTTGGAGTCACTTTATTTTTTCCAATATTAATTCCAACTCTAAAATCTTCAGGAAGATCTGATTTTTGAGATTTAATTCTCTCAGAAACGACAAAAGCGCCATCCCCATTGAATCCCATACGATTAAAAATCGTTTTTTCTTTTGGGATCCGAAAAAGACGTGGCCTTGAATTTCCCTCTTGAGGACGAGGAGTCACTGTCCCAATTTCTGCAAATCCAAAACCAAACTGAGGTAAAAATTTTAAAATTTCTGCATTTTTATCAAAACCAGCAGCAAGTCCAATCGGATTTCTAAAAGTCATTCCAAAAGCTTTTTTCTTTTTAATATCTGATTTGCTATTTTTTAAGAAAAAGGGACCAAAACGCCGAATATTCTGAATTACATTTAGATGAATATCTTCAGCGTCTATCTTAAATAAAAGTGGCTTAATTAAACTCCACATCATTCCTCCAAAAGAGATTCCAAAACTCTCAAGTAAGATGAATATCTCCACTGATTTTTTGCAATTTCATGTTGTTTTTGGTTGATCCATTGTCCTTCGTTATCAAAATCATCATCCTTAAACTCCGGAAAATATAAATGGAGATCACCTGGCTGTATATGGGTTAAACTAAATGCTCTGATCCCAGGAGTGTCGATCCATTCTCCCTGACTCATATGAAGGAGTGTAGCTCCTGTCGTCGTGTGCTTTCCTTTTCCTGTGACGGGATTTACCGAACCTACTCTCCCTGAATAGTCTGGAACAATCGCACTCAATAGCTTTGTTTTTCCTACACCTGAGTGACCACAAAATAACGTTCTTTGATTTTTAATCTTTTCTATCAAAGGCCCTAGGTCTGTCTTTTTTTTAGCACTTAAAAACAATACTTCATATCCAAGTTCAGAATATCGTACAGGCAAAGTATCTTTTTGAGATTCAACAAGATCAATTTTATTTACAACAATCGTTACTGGAATATTTTGTTGAGTACAAGCAACCAAAAACCGATCTACCAAACCAGGTGAAAACTCAGGATCTTTAATTGAAGAAACAACAACAACACGATCAAGATTTGCAGCCAAAGTATGAACGATTTGCTCTCTTCCCGGAGCTTTTCTTGAAAGTTGATTTTTTCTTTCTGCCAACCCCACAACCATGCCGTCTTGAGGACTCGTTACTTCAACACGAACTCGATCTCCAACCGTTACCGGAGAACGTTCTCTTATTTCTCCTGCTTGAAAAACTTGAGATCTTCGATAAGAACACAAACGAACTTCATGAATTTCATCCAATAACACCCGACATAGCTTTGGATGAACTTCAATGACAGTCGCATTTGTTTCACTCAAAGGAATCGGTAAGGCCATATTTTTTTTTGGCTGTTTTTTTTTCTGAGCCCCTTTTCGTATTTTGGGCTCATCCCCTCGATTCCACTGATTAAAATGCTCTTGTATTGAGCGCGGATCTCTTTTTTTAGATTTAGGTTTCTTTGATTGACTCACTTGGAGTGAATATTGCCTTTTACCGAAAGAAAAAACAACCCTCCGATCCTCTTTCAATCGTGTATAACAAGATCGTGGAAACCCAGGTGCGATCAAAAAATCAACTTCAAACCGATTTGGTTATTGTGCTTAAAGCCGTCCGTTATCAAGAACGAAATCAAATTATCACAGGCTTAAGTCAACACAATGGACTTATTTCCGCAATCACCAAGAATTCTATCCAATCAAGACGTTTTGGTGGAACCTTAGAACCCTTTGTTGCCAGTGAATGGACATATCTTGCAAAACCAGGAAGAGATCTATGGAGACTTGATCAAACGTCCTTACGCTCCGAATTTAAAGGAATTCGAACCTCTTTTGAAAAACTGAGTCTTGCAAGCGTTTTCAACGAAATTATTCTAAAGATTGCACAGCCTGAGCAACCCACACCACAACTTTTTCAGCTCCATGCCAACGCACTCGACTTAGTCGAAAAAACAGAACTAGACTCACAAACCTTACTCGTCATTTTAAACGCCTATTTAGCTAAAATTCTTCATTGGTCAGGAACCCAACCCTCCCTCACTTGTTGTAAAAATTGTCAAACCTCACTTACTGAAATTCAAGGCAATGTACTTTGTTTAGTCGAAGATGCCGGTTGGCTTTGTCAAAACTGCCGTTCAACAGAAATGCACATAAAAGAAAGAAACTTCGTTCACTCAATTGAACCCATTGCCCTGGCAGATTTCATGTTCTATCTTAGCCATCCCATCAAACAATCTATTCATCTTTTTCAATCTTCAAAAGCAGGACAAGAACAAATTCTTGGTTTTCTCAAAAGGCTGTTAGGCTATCATATTCCAGGATTTAACGAAGAATTAAAAAGCTTTCGATTCTTAAACTTCTCGTGAACAAATCCACTGTGCTGCATTTAAAAGATCGCTAGCAAAAAAGCTTGCTTCAGAATTCACAGTCGGTCTTTCTTTCTGTCCCAACCCTGTTTGAACCATAATTTGCCCTCGACAACCCGCCGCAATTCCTGCCTGAAGATCTGTGAGTCGATCTCCGATCATATAAGACTCCCCTAAGAGAAGATCATGACGCTTCGCTGCCTCTAAAAGCATCGTTGGATGAGGCTTCCTCCGAATAGGGTTTGAATCCGGATGCTCAGGACAATAGAGATATTCAAGAATCGATACACCATGGGGCTTTAAAAGTTCATCCATTTTTTCATGAATCAAACTCAATGTTTTCTCATTTAAATAGCCTCGTGCAATTCCTGACTGATTTGTAACGACGATCAGGAAAAATCCGGCATCCTGAAGTAACCTTAATCCCTCAGCTGCCCCAGGGAAAAGCTCAAGTTCCTCGGGGTGACTCAAATATCCTGTATCAATATTGATTGTTCCATCACGATCTAGAAAAACAGCCTTTGCCATGAGCGTTACCCTATCATATAAAAGAAGACTGTGAACTCATTGCTCAAATTAAAACCATTTTTAAAACCCCACTGGGGGAAAATCATCGGAAGCGCTCTACTAGCGATACCGTTATCAGCCTTACGGTTTTCTCCTGCTCCCTTTGTCAAATATGTTGTTGATGATGTTTTGGTAGATAAAGAACACTCTCAACTGATTCTAATGCCAATCGTTATCATTGGCATTTACCTTCTTAACTTTGTGGTGCGTTTTTTTCATTACTACCTCATTCGAGTTGTGGTTGCTCGAGTGAATCAGAATTTAAAAAATCATCTCTTTAAACACCTAGTAGGACTTTCTGCAGATCATTTCACAGAACAAAGCACGGGGACTCTTATGTCTCGTGTGGGATCTGACGTGCAACTTGTTGACTCAGGAATCTCATCAATCTCTGCGCTCATTCGTGAACCCTTGGTCTTTATTGCTCTTCTTGGATATACTCTCTATGTTGACTGGAAACTCACTCTGATTACGTTAACTATTTTTCCATTTTTAGCATGGGTATTTTCCGCAACAGGAAAAAATTTAAAACGATATATTCAAAATCTTGCAGAAGAAAATGCAAAAATCTTTTCCGTCCTTCAAGAAACATTCACTGGTATTAGAATTATTCAGTTGTTTCGTCTTGAAAATTACGTCCGAGACAAATTCGAACAAAAATCAGATCGTTTTGCAAAAATTTATCTCAAAACTGCTGTATTAGAAGAAGCAGCCCACCCCATGGTTGAACTGATTACTTCATTTGGAATCGCTGGTGTGATCTATTACGGTGGATCACAAGTCATTCAAAATTCAATCACTGCAGGTGATTTGCTTTCCTTTTTTGCTGCTTTTGCATTAATGATGGACCCTATTCGTAGAACCAATGAATTAAATATAAAAATTAATCAAACCTCAGGTGCAGTCAAAAGAATTTTTGAGGTACTCGAATGGAAATCAAAATTAAAAGAAAAAGAAAATCCAGTTGAAGTTCACTCATTTGAAAAAGGAATTTCAATTCAAAACATTTCATTTAGTTATCCTGACGAACCTCAACGACTCATTCTAGACCAAGTAAGTTTTGAGATTCCTAAAAATAAATCAGTTGCTCTCGTTGGTGCCAGTGGAGCGGGAAAAAGCTCACTCATTTCTCTTCTTCCTCGAATTTTTGATGTAAATTCGGGAAAAATCATGCTCGATCAGTATGACATAAGAGACTATCCATTGAATGCACTCAGAGATTTGATCTCCGTTGTCAGTCAGGAAATTTTTCTCTTTAACGATACAGTTTTAGAAAATATTCGATGTGGACGACTCGACTCAACAGAGGAAGAAATTCGAGAGGCCGCGAAGAAGGCAAATGCTCTGCCGTTTATTGAAAAACTTCCACAAAAATTTGAAACGATTATTGGAGACCGAGGACAAAAGCTTTCTGGAGGAGAGAGACAAAGACTCTCAATCGCACGCGCATTTTTAAGAAAATCGCCTATTCTTATCTTAGATGAAGCTACTTCGAATTTAGATAACGAATCCGAACGACTTGTTCAATCTGCGCTCGAAAATTTAATGGAAAATAGAACAAGTATCATTATTGCTCATCGACTTTCAACGATACAAAATGTAGATCAAATTATTGTTTTAAAAGAAGGAAAGAAAATTGAAGAAGGAACTCATCAAGAACTCATTAATAAAAATGGTGAATATGCTAAGTTTCAGAGTTTAGGAAAAATTTTGTAATTTTCTTAAAATCTTCTCTTTCTTTATAAATGAGAAAAAGACCAAAAACTTCTAAAATATAATTTAAAATTCTCACTTTAGAAAAAAGATATTCCTCTATGTTTTTAAAATCATAAATTAAAAATCGATTTCCTAAAAATGGCCAAAACATACCTGCGATTCGATTAGAATAAATTGAAAAATCGGAATCTATATTAAAAATATCGATAAAATGATCAAAGAAAATATGAAGAAAACACGCGAAAGATAAGATCTTCCAATTTTCTTTTTTAAAAATTTTTCCAACTAAATAAAGACTAAAAACAAAAATGAATGTATGTCCAAATGTCCGAGTCCCAGAAATCCAGCTCCATTGATTTTTTAAAAAAAAGAAAAGCGGTTTATCAATTAAATCTGGAAGTAGAGAACCTGACAATAAATAAAAAATTTTTTTTGAACTTAAATGAGAAAATATTTTTTTTCCAAAATAAACACCAAAACCTAAATGCCCTAAGATGAACACGATTTTACCTCAACTAAAACTTTTCCAACAATTTTGTGCTGGTCCAAAAGATCCATCGCTTCTTGTACACGCTCAAAAGAAAACGTTTGAGCAATCAAAGGTTCATATTTTTTTTGCGAAACGTCATCAAGTACTTTTAATAAATCCTCTTGAGTACCCATAGTGGAACCCAAAACACTTAGATTTTTAAAAAAGAGCGGTTTCAAATCAATACTTACTTCTGAGCCTGTTGTTGCTCCACACACAACCACTCTTCCTCCATGATTTAAGAACCGCAAGCTTTGACCAAAAGTATCCACTCCAACATGATCAATCGCAATATCAACTCCTTTTTTATTCATTTTTTTTAATAAAGACTTCATCTCTGCTTTAAAGTCCGAATTTCTATATAAAATAACTTCATCCACTCC